>CALZIH010000052.1 GCA_945787305.1 uncultured Desulfobulbaceae bacterium
GCTTGCTCAGGCTCAGGCGGCGGCTTATTCGGTTCAGTTGCCGGTGCAGGCTCAGGCTGACTGACCGGAGGCGTGGGTTCTGCCACTTGCTCGAGAGGTTCGGGCAAAGAAACCAAATCTATGGTCATGACCTCATCAAGTAGTGGTTTGCGATCAAACACAGAGGGCAGATAATAGGCTCCGGCAAACACGACGACATGCAGAACAACGGCAAAATTGATGGCAAGAGTCCATCTCCGGTCATGCTGTTTTTGCTGCTGATAAAACTCTTGTTCTGAAAATAGAAACCCGTCCAATAGTCTCTCCGGCTACTTTTCTTTTTCGGACGGCTGGGTAATCATACCGAGTTTTTCAAACCCTGCTCTCTTTATTTCGGCCATAGTCGTCACAACCAAACCGTAGGGCACCGCCTTATCTGCACGGAGATAGAGCGGTTGCTGTTTTTTTTCCGCCGGCAAGCGACTGAGTTGCTGGTATAGGAGACTTTCGTTGACCTTTATTTTACCAAGCGATATTTCCCCTTTGCTGCTGATCGTCACCACCAATGGTTCTTCATGTTGCCGCAGAGCTTTGGCCGTGGTTTTTGGTAGATCGACCTCCAACCCCTGAGTCATCATCGGCGCGGTGACCATAAAAATAATAAGCAACACCAGCATAACATCAACAAGCGGTGTCACATTGATTTCGGCAACCAGCTTTTTTTTTCCTTTACCGCCAACGGGCCCCATAGCATTATATATTTCAGTTAAATTATCTCAATCAACAAAAGAGTAAAGGCTACCTTAAAGCAATTGACCCGTTATAAGAGTCAACTCCCGCTGGGTCCGTTCACCCTCTGGCCAGGATATCCCGTTCAATGAGGTTGAGAAAATCCGTGGTAAAATTTTCCACTTCCGTTTCAACATCAGCCTGTTTATTTGAAAAGAAATTGTAAAAGATGACAGCGGGAATGGCAACAGCAAGCCCGGCCGCCGTTGCCACTAGCGCTTCGGAGATGCCGGGTGCAACAATCGCAAGAGAGGCAGAGCCGCGTATTCCGATATCCTGAAAAGATGTCATAATGCCCCAAACGGTTCCAAAAAGTCCGATAAACGGTGTGGCACTACCGGTGGTAGCCAGAAAGGAAAGGGAACGCCCAAAGCGTTCGCTCTCTATAAGCTGCGCTTTACGAACCGCCCTCTTTAGATTCTCCATGGTGGCCAACTGCATCTCCAGGGTTTCCTCGCCACTGTGAGCGGTGCGAGCACTACTGATTTTTTTCAGCTCGTTAAAGCCAGAGACAAACACAGCAGCTTCCGGGCTGAGCGTGTATTCACGTGCGGCCTCATACGCTTCACTCAATGTTTTGCTGGCCCAGAAGAGTTCAATATAATTTTCAGATGCTGTCTTGATCCGCTTGAACATCACCTGTTTGATGATGATTATCGCCCAGGATACGACGGAAAAGACAAGCAGGGTAATCATGACCAGCTTGACCATAAGGCCGGCCCCTGCCATCATTGATAAAATAGACATAATAGTTAAGATATTCTTATAAGTTGACCTTGATGGACTCGAAAAAATTCCAAAACGCCGTTTACACCGCAGGAAAATACAATGCGTTATAACCTCTCTGCCGTTGGTGGCGAGACTTTTTACGATACCGACGATGTTGGAGGTTCATACGTTTTCGCAAAAGCGACTCATCAAGACGGCTGCAGAGGCTGTTCCTCTGTACTTCAACCCGCCTCTCACTGTCAAAGAAACCAAACATTTACTCCCTGAGAAAACGGGGCCACCGACCCACCCCCCATCTCTTCTGTCGGACAATTGCAACAACACAGGCATCGAAAAAAGAAGTTTTCACCTTGGGCCATGGATAAATCTACAGAGGTTTTTCCAGCGTAGACACCGACTTGAATTGAGCGATACATAACATGGTGAAAATCGCACGGTAATCAATAAATTTTAAGGTGGCACTATAGCTCAGAATAAATAATCTGTCGACCTTGTTCTGGCAATGGTGTAAAAACAAAATCCAACACAAGAGCGTGCAAATGCATCTCCATTTACATGATGCAAAGACCATGCAAAGCATATACCCATCAGGAGAAAACATGATGTCTGATTCTATAATTGATGTAGTGATTATTGGTGCCGGCCCCGCCGGTATCCAGGCGGCAATACATGCTGCCAGAAGAAAAACAAAGGTCCTCATGCTCGGGCGCATTGAAAACAGTGCCTTATACGGTGCCCATATTGAAAATTACGCATGCATTGCCGGAGTGACCGACGGTAAAGACATGCTTGAGGCCGGGCTTACACAGGTACAACACTTTGGCGCAGAAATTCTTGCCGAGGATGTTCTTAAAATAGAACAACAGGAACAACTGTTTCACCTGGAACTTGAAACCGGAAAATCAATTACCTGCCGTTCGATAATTTTCTCCATGGGGGTCTCCAAAAAGAAACTTGGTGTTCCCGGAGAAAAGGAACTTTCCGGCCAAGGCGTAAGTTATTGTGTTGACTGTGATGCCAACTTTTACAGGGGAGCAACCGTTGTTGTGGCGGGTAACAGAAGCGCTGCCGTTGACGGCGCCCTTACCCTGCTCGGTTATGCCGACAAGGTATACCTGGTTGCCAAGAAACTCAACGTTTCCGATGAACTCATGCAGCGCCTGCAACAAAGCGAAGTGGAAGTCATGGAATCTACCGGGGTAAAAGAAATCCATGGTGAGCATGCCGTAACCTCCGTGACTCTAGATAACGACACCACCTTGGTCGTTGACGGGATTTTCATTGAAATCGGCTCAAAGGGAGCCCTTGAGCTTGCCACCCAGGTCGGCGTTGCCCTTGACACCGAATATTTTAAATATATCAACACCAATAGAAAGCAGGAGACAAACATCCCTGGTATTTACGCAGCAGGTGATATTGTTGGGCCTCCCTACCAGATGGCTAAAGCGGTAGGTGAAGGCTGCGTTGCCGGCATGGAAGCCGCCACCTATGCACGAAAGCAGAAAAAAACAGCATAACAACTTCCCGCATATTTACGTGATTATCCAAGAAGAAGGAAAGGGAAACGTATCGTTTAATCAAAAAAAACTGAGCATCTAAAAAGCAGATGCAACCTTACCCGCAGAGTAAACCTCTCTGCGAGAGAGGACTTTCGCTTGCTTTTTTTCACTAATATGCTTAAAGTAAGAGATTATTTTTTGAGGTAAGGGCTCCTTGAGAACATGATCTTTTCCCATAACATCTGATGATCTGGCGTTCAACGTTTGGAAAGGTTGATGAAGAAGCAATAGTTTCAAGATAGCCTATAGTACACCCCTTTCTCCCTGACAACGATACTTTCCTTCAGTCTGTTTTATTTGGAAGAACCTGGCAACCCGCATGCGATGTAAGCCGTGGGTTTGCATAGGTGTACTAAACATAGAGTGTTTACCCAACTAAATATGCACCACCTGAAGACGTAGCAGCAGTCGGAAACACTTGGTTTCGGTTCCGACATTCAATAGAATAACCACAACTTGCGAGCATACAATTGAAAACGAAAATTCTTGTAGCCAACCGTGGTGAAATTGCCATTCGAATAATTCGCGCTATCCAGGAACTCGACTACGAGTCCGTGGCAATTTATGAAACACCGGATAAAGATTCCAGACATATCCGTATTGCCGACGAGGCGATATGGATTGGGGATGGACCACGCTGTGACTACCTAAATATTGACAAGGTGATCGCCGCAGCAGTCCACACCGGGGCAGTTGCCATTCATCCCGGTTATGGATTTCTTGCGGAAAATCCTGAATTCGCCAAAGCATGCGAGCAGGCCGGTATTATTTTTATTGGCCCCTCATCCGACGTTATACATAAGCTGGGCAACAAGGTCATGGCCAGGGATATCATGGCCAAGGCCGGTATCCCCATGGTCCCGGGCACAGAGAATCTAAGTGCCGGTGATGAGGGACTTGAGGAGGCCGTCGTTTTTGGCAAAAAATACGGGTATCCCATCATGCTTAAAGCCACCTCCGGCGGTGGTGGACGTGGTATTCGACGGATTGAAAACGAAGGTGAACTTGCAGAGCAATATCCTATCGCCCGTTCCGAAGCCAAGGCCGCATTTAACGACGATTCAGTGTATCTGGAAAAAGTCGTGGTTAAACCAAAACATGTCGAGGTCCAGATCATTGCCGACAAGACCGGAAAAACCGTCCATCTTGGAACCCGTGACTGTTCAATCCAACGAAGAAACCAGAAGCTGATTGAGATTGCTCCGGCCTTTCATCTGGGTGACGAACTCAATGAAAAAATTTGCCAGACGGCAATCCAGGCCGCCAAAGCTGCCAATTATTTTAACGCCGGTACGGTCGAGTTTCTCTTAGATAGTGACGGATCATATTACTTTATGGAAATCAACACCCGTCTGCAGGTTGAACATACCGTGACGGAGATGATTACCGGTATTGATATTGTCCGGACCCAGATAAAACTAGCTTTGGGCAAGGAACTTCTGTTTGACCAGGAAAGTGTTCAGCTGCGAGGCCATGCCATTGAGATGCGAATAAACGCTGAAGACCCGCAGAACAACTTCATGCCTGAAGGCGGCAAGACCGTCAATGTGTATCAATCCCCAGGCGGCTACGGCGTTCGCCTCGACGGATTCTGTTACCAGGGCTTTACCATACCGGAAGCCTATGACTCACTACTGGTCAAGCTCACTGTCTTTGGCTGGTCGTGGAATGAAACCGTGGACAGACTCAAACGCTGCCTGACCAACTTTGTTATCTCCGGCCCGAAAACTACCATACCGTTTTATCTTAACCTGATCAAACACCCGGATTTCAGAGACGGCCAGTTTGACACATCCTTTCTCGATGAAAACGAACAACTTTTTGAATACGAAGAGCAGGTAAGTGAGGTGAACAAACTTGCCCGGTTAATTGCAGAAATTCATCAGAAGGAACAGAATACCTACGCCGCCTGATTATATTGCACAACTGAACAATCATCATAAACCGATTGCAACGGACACGGAAAATATGACACGCATTACTGAAAAGATGAACACCGCTACGGTGCTGGACACTCTGCGCAATGCCAACGGCTATTACATCACAAATACCGCCCGGGACATGTCGCAATCCGATTATAAAAACCGGATTTTATTGCACACCGACCTGATGGCCGCCCAACCCCGTGAGGACGCTGGGTATTTCTCCCTGGAAATTACCGGTGGCGCCTCGGTACACGTGGACATTCTCCGCAAACAGGTGGACCCTTTCCTCAAGCTGAAATTGCTCCGGGAGCGGATGCCCAACACCATGTTCCAGACACTTTGTCGAGGGGTTAACCTGTTTGGCTATCGACCGTATCCCCAGAATGTCATCAGGCTTACCGTGCGTGAATTTGCCAAGTATGTCGACGTCTGGCGGACTTTTGACTTCATGAACTATATTCCAAACATGCAGGCCGTGTTTGAAGAGGTTGCCAAGGCAGGAAAAATAAACGAACCATGCATCTGTTTTTCAACCGGCCCTGAACACACCAATGACTATTATGTAAAAAAAGTTCAGGATATTCTTGATGTCACCGGTGAAGAAATTATTCTCTGCATCAAAAATCATGGCGGCCTCGGTACCCCCAAACGCATAGGGGAGCTGGTCGATGCAATCAAGCAAACCTACCCCGACATTATCATCCACTACCATGGTCACAATACCGATGGTAATGACATCGGTCGAATAACGGCAGCGGTTCTTGGCGGTGCAACCATCGTCGACGCCTCTGACCATGCGTTTACCGGTTTTTATGGCCCACCACCTATCCTGAGCGTTATCCAGACCCTAAAAGATCATGATAAGACGGCCATCGGCATTGATGAAGAGGCCGTCATCAGATCATCGGATGCCATCCGCGATGAACGCGAACACTATGCTCAATTTGAATCACAAATCAAGGGATTTATGCCCACGGTCCAGATCCACAAGCTACCTGGCGGCGCCATGGGCTCCAGCCTGGAGCAGGCATCCAAGGGCGGTTTTCTCGACAAAATGCCGGACATCCTCCACAAGGAGTTGCCGAAAGTACAGAAAGAACTGGGTAACTACTGGAGTGTTACCCCAGGTTCGCAGATTCTCTGGACCACTGCGGTATCAAATGTGCTTGATGAAGATCGTTACGGTAACGCCTCCGGCGACTTGAAAAACCTGCTGCTTGGTAAATATGGTCCTTTTCCCTTCTATCGACCCGACGACTGGATCTACGAAAAAGCCTTTGGGCCTGACTGGCAGAAGGTGCTTGAAGAGGAAGGCGGGGTTGAAGATATCGAAGATATGGATATCACTAAGGAGCGAGAGACGCTGACAGAGCGCCTTGGCAAAGAACCGACTGAGCAGCAGTTGGTCACCTACCTCCAGCATCCCAACGATGCCGTAGAGTTTTTCAAATTCGAAGAGAAATTCGGCCAGTCGTATGTTTTGCCGCCTGCAATTTTTCTCCGACAGGGTGGTTTTCAATTGGGAGAAAGCCTTGTCTTCCGTGACCACGACGGCAAAGAGCACCTCATTGAAATCGGGCCGAGCCAGGAGGATGATGACGGCAAGACCAATGTCTACCTGAATGTCGATCACCACCAGAGGAGTTTCATAATTGAGCCCGAGCTCAAGGCAGGAGCTGCTGCAGCTGTGACACTATCCAAAGAAGAAATAGCCAATCTCGCCAAAAATGGTGATATTCGCTCGCCTTTCTCCGGCAACGTCTATGAAATTTCCGTTGAGGCGGGACAGCAGGTGGAGGCAGGGGATCAGGTCGCCATACTTGAGGCCATGAAAATGCAGACCCCGGTTGTCAGTGAGATTGCAGGCACGGTTGCGGAGATCTCTGCTAAAATCGGCCAGGCCATGCAGCCCGGTGACAAGTTACTGAAGATCGACAGCGGTGAGGAATAAGAGTACCCTCCTTTTCGAAACACCGCTTGCATCGCTTAACCGGCCTGGGTTTTATTTTTTATGAAACGTAGGCCGGTTAATCCCTCCCTTTTCAAACCAGGGCCTGGTAATATCCATCCCTTGTAATTCGTAAACAACCGCCTCTATCACCAGGTAGACCTCGGTATGTTTTCTGACGCAGCCAGTCAGGGTTTCACCGTGATGCCCCATGGCTGCATGGAGATGCAAGAGCGGTTTGTCTCCATCATAAAAAATCGATCCGACCCCAAGGACCTCGCGCGCATTTTCTACCTGTTGCCATACCGGCTCAGGCGGCATAACCGGTTGCTCCGGGCCGATGACAACATCGGCTGACAACAGGCCGCCGAAGAGCTGAAACCAGCCGCACCGAATTTTTTCTTTCTCGGCAAGTCCGTTCAGTCCCGCAAGGATATCTTCGCCATGGTCAAACCTGGCATAAAACACCCTTCCCACTTCACCTTGTGCATATTCCATTATTTTTTCCGTCAGTTATAGGTGGATACTGCTTTTTTCATTTCATGCATCCCGCTTGATGATATGCACTGTGGATTAAGGCTAGAGAATAACATCCGCAAGGAGAGAAGATAATTCACCTGTCGGTTCAAAGATCCCGATCGGCCTGTTCTTGTACTGCCCGCAGCAACCTGAAAATTTCACGGCTATGCCTGGGTTGCCTGGTACGGGCAAATATCGATGATAATCTGCTCAGAGCAATGATATCAACTGCGGGGAAGAGTTTTTCTATTTCCTGTATGGTTTCACTCTCCCAGGTTTCGGTGAGTTCCTGCTGCTCGCTCCGTAAAACTTTTCTCTTCTCTATGGCTTCCTCCAACAGACGGTCACGGAGATATTCCAATTCATGAAAAGCCTTTTTTTGTTGCAGGGACGCTCCTTTTTTCTTTTCTAGAAAACCGTAGAGTTCTGTATTTTCTTCACTTTTCAACATCTTGGTGATATATTTAATCTGTCTTTTTCTGGCCCCGCCTTTAAGGGAGTGAACCTCAACAAACAGATCGACAATTTCCTGATCGCAAGGGAGTTTTTTTACTTCCTGCCTGGGCAGGTCGACCAGTTCCCGTACCAGTTGTTCGACTTCTTTTATCCGTCGTTTCTGTTCAGATCGACTGAGTTGCATGGCCATAAATGCTATTCCTCATTTTCACACCAGGGTTAGTCTTTTTCTGGCGAAATATATCGTGTAGGCTATAGTGCATATTGAAAAATGTACTGTACTTTCACCTTGATCTTTTTGCAAGATACGCTCTACTCTACAGGCCAGACTATTACTCTATCCTGATAAAATATCTCGTAACGAGAATCAAGAAATCCAGACAAAGGTGCCCAATCCACACCTATCAAATCAAATCAAATCAGAAAAACAAGATTTTAACCTGAAATACAATATACCTTACAGGTGACCCAATGACACTCGCACAGCCTTTTACCATCACTCAACCGACACAGTTACACTTTGGTGCAGGCCTGATCAAATCTTTACCGCAAATTATTCAACAGGCCGGCGGAACAAAACCACTGCTCGTCCTGGATCCCGGCCTGATCAATGCCGGCCTGGATACCAATGTCCGCAGTCCTCTTGATGACGCAGATATCAACTATACAGTCTACGACCGCATCGATCCTGAACCCGGTCTTCGGCTTGCAGATGCAGGAACCGAACTGGCCAAGGAGAATGGATGCGACTGCGTTGTCGGTGTAGGGGGAGGCTCAGCCATGGATGTGGCCAAGGCGATCAGTATTCTCCTGACAAATGGCGGCCAGGCGGTCGATTACCTGGGTCTTGACAAAATCAGCAAACCCGGGGTTCCGAAAATAATGGTTCCGACCTCAGCCGGAACCGGCGCTGAAGTTACCTTTACCGCTGTCTTTATCAACGAGGAAACAGGGTCCAAGGGAGGTATGAACGGTGATCCCCTCTACCCCGATGCAGCTCTCCTTGATCCTGAATTAACCCTGAGCCTGCCGCCGCATGTTACTGCCACAACCGGTATCGATGCCCTGACCCATGCCTTGGAGGCGTACACTTCCATCCAGGCCCATCCTCTATCTGAAATGTATTCTATCAAGGCGATTGAACTCATTACCGAGAATATCAGAACAGCCTATGCCGATGGAAGAAATATCGAAGCACGGTCAAATATGCTGCTGGGCAGCCTACTGGGCGGCAAGGCACTGGCCATTGCAGGTGTAGGCCTGGTTCATGCCATGGCCTACCCCCTAGGAGGAATGTTCGGCATACCCCATGGCCTGGCCAATGCTGTTCTGCTGCCCTATGTTACCGGTTATAACCTGATCGGAAACTTGCCAAAGCATGCGATTCTGGCCGAGATTTTCGGCCAGGACGTTTCCGGCTTATCCCTTCGCGACGCAGCGGAAATCACCGTCGATGAGCTGCACCTTCTCAATGAGGATCTTAGCATCCCGCAAAGTCTGCGTGAGTTGAAAGTACCTATGGAGAAGCTGCCGGAAATGGCAGAAATAGCGTTGACAGTGGCGAGACCGGTTGAAAACAACCCGAGACAGCCCAATAAGGACGACATCATAGCCATCTATCAAGAGGCAATGGAAGGATAGAAAGATACATTCCGGGACCACAATTTTAGAGTGTAAGAATGTGGTCCCAGATTCGGTTCGCGGTTTCCGTCTTCGTCAGTAGCTGGAGTTGTTGACTGCCCTTTTTATCGACCAAGGTCACCTGGTTAGTGTCCACATCAAAACCTGTAGATTCTCCAAGAATGTCATTGACAACGATAAGATCAGCTTGTTTCTGTTGCAACTTTCGCCGCCCCTCCTGCTCGTGGTTCTGACTCTCGGCAGCAAAACCGACCAGCAGGGAACCTGATTTACTTTTCTCACCCAATTCTGCGAGGATATCAGGATTGAGTTCAAGCTCTATCCGCTGCTGGGCACTGCTTTTTTTAATTTTCTGAGTATGGTAGCTTTTCGGTTTGAAATCTGCGACCGCAGCGGCCTTGACCACGATATCAGCTTGTTTTGCCTGAGCAAGAACCTGTTCCCTCATTTCATGGGCGGTGGTTACGGAAAGTGTTGTGACAAAGTGTGGAGGCGCGAGTGCAACCGGACCACTGACGAGTATGACTTCTGCACCCCTGCGGGCGGCAGTGCGGGCAAGCGCATACCCCATCTTACCACTTGAACGGTTACTTAAATATCGTGCGGGATCAAGGGGCTCTCTGGTGGGGCCGGCGGTAATCACCACCTTCTTACCGGCTAAATCCTGGGGGCATAAAATGGAAAGTATGGCTTCCCGGACATGTTGCCAATCAGGCAGACGACCCGAACCTTCTTCTCCGCAGGCCAGCATACCGCAGTCGGGGGAGACAACGTGATAACCAACATCCTGTAACCTTTTGATATTATCTTGAGTTACCGGATTGGTCAACATGTGACTGTTCATGGCCGGACAAACAATCACGGGAATCTTGGCGGCCAGGACGACCGTAGAAAGCAGGTCATCAGCCATGCCATGGGCCAGCCTGGCAATCGTCTGGGCTGTGGCCGGGCCAATCAGAATAAAATCTGCTGATCGCGACAAATTGATATGGGCCATCAACTTGTCCGGTTCCTCATCGAACATATCCCTAAAGACAGGATTACCAGAGAGCGCACCAAAGGTCAGTGAGGAAACAAAGCGTTCAGCTGTCCCGGTCATGAGCACCGTCACATCGACGGATTCAGTGATCATTTCGCGCACCCAGCCGGCGGCCTTGAATGCGGCGATGGAACCGGTAACCCCCAAAAGGGCTCGTTTACCAACCAATGTCGATGGAATTACTACCGGTTCTTCGACGGGCGCCATAAAGTTTCTTGACAGTCTTACTGGCTGACAGCCTCACCAAAAGGATTGAGAGATGCGGCAGCGGTCTTATCGATGGTCACATAGAGGGTCAGAGACGTTTTTCCGAATTTATCATCAACAATAACCATCATGCAGGTCTTGTTCGGTTTAACAAAGGCAAGCATGACATCCTTGGATGTAACTTCACCGACGAGTTTCCATTTATTGTCCCGCATGGAAGTGCTCATAAAATCTTTGAGCGAAATAACTTCCACTTTGCCTGTATACAACCAGACACCGCCTCGAAAGGATTCGGTCTTGATTGAGGTTGATTTTTCCCGGTTCCACTCCAGATCGGTCGGCAGGACAATATCCTGAATATCGTCTGCAAAACCTGAAACCGGCGGCAGAGCATTATCCCCAGGTTCAACCTCTGTTTGCCCCCCCATTGGTCCGGTGGCACAACCACCGATAAAAAGCAACGCGGTCACAAGCATAACGGCCAGAATTGTTGAACTGCTGCAGCATTTCTTCATGTGTTTTCTCCTTTACAATCTTTTTAGAATAAATTCGGAAAGAGGGTTTCGTCGGGATTGTTGATTGTGGTTACGAGGATGCCCAATGGCAAGCAGGGCCATGAGGTCAAAGCGATCATCAAGGCCAAGAACAGTATTTACCTGTTTTTTATTTTTCAGTATTTGTCCAAGCCAAACCGCGCCGAGTTCCAGTTCTTCCGTACAAAGCAACATATTTTGAATACATGCGCCTGCAGCCTGATGGTCCTTAACCTCATCATACATTTTTTCGGTATCAAGATAGACGGCTATAAGAGCCGGCGCCCCTTGAACAATGTGACTGTAATGGGTAAGAGTCGCGAGTTCATCCCTGATCCCTTTGTCCTTGATGAGAACAAACCGCCAAGGTTGATTATTGAGACCGGAGGGGGCCCAGATCCCTGCGGTTACAATTGCTTCTAACTTCTCTGTACTTACAGGCTCCGCAGTAAACTCACGGATACTGCGACGACATAAGATCGCATCAAATATGGGCGTATTCGGCTGCATGGTCAATACCTATTTTTTTCTTTATAACCGGTAGATGTAAAAGAATAGACTTACCTTGTCAACTGTAAAAGAATAGACTTACCTTGTCAACAATCATCGCCTAATTTTCCAAGCCTTGCTTTGTTTCTTGCCACTAATCTGCCCATCTGGTATGAAGGGGCACAAAAATAATCAGGATAGAAGAATGTTTTCAGCAGAAAGGACACAAAAAATAGAACTCATCGACTCGCATTGTCATCTTGACATGGAGGCCTATGCATCAGACCTTAACCTGGTAATCCAGCAGGCGCTCGATGCCGGGGTCAGTGAAATCATCACCATCGGGATAAACCCGGCCAGTTCGCAGATGGCAGTGCAGCTGGCTGAACAGTATCCTTCTGTCTACGCGACTGTCGGTATTCACCCCCATGATGCGGACACGGTAAACGAAAACGACATGAAGAATATTGCCCGACTTGCCGGTCACCACAAAGTGGTTGGCTACGGTGAAATCGGTCTTGATTATGCCAAGCTGTATTCACCCAAAGATACCCAGCAAGAGATATTTATCCGCCAATTACATCTGGCAAAAGAACTCGGACTTCCTGTAATTATCCATGACAGGGATGCCCATGAAGACACGCTGCGCCTGCTCAAGGACGCTGCACCGTTTCCGGCCGGCGGTGTCATGCACTGTTTTTCAGGAGACATTGAACTCGCCGGCTTGGTGATAGGCCTTGGATTCTTCATTTCCATTCCCGGCATTGTCACTTTTAAGAATGCTGTTGCCCTGCAACAGGTTGCCAGGGAGATACCGTTACAGTCCATGCTGATTGAGACGGACGGCCCCTTTTTAGCACCGGTCCCCTACCGGGGTAAACGAAATGCACCGGGCCTGTTAATCCACACGGCAAAAAAAATAGCCCAATTGCGCAATACGCCCCTGGACAAGGTTGCCAAGCAGACAACCGCCAACACCAGAACCCTTTTCAAGTTGCCGGTATCTTGAGATGACAACGATCTGCAATAACCTCAAAAAAATACAGGCAAATATAACCATTGCCGCCGAGCGAAGCGGGCGACCTGCCGGTGCCGTGCAACTGATTGCTGTTTCCAAACGTATGGATAGCGGCAAGATCCATCAGGCAATAGCCTGTGGGCAATATATTTTTGGAGAAAATTATCTACAGGAAGCGCAGCAAAAACTACCCATTCTCGACGACAATCTCCGTTGGCACTTTATCGGTCATCTGCAGAGTAACAAAGCAAGACTTGCGGTGAAACTTTTTGACGTCATTGAAACTGTCGACCGAATCAAAATTGCCAGGGCAATTGATCAACACGCCGCAGCATTAAACAGGGACCTGCGTATCCTTGTCCAGGTCAACATCGGTAGGGAAAAACAAAAGCATGGGGTATTGCCGGAGGACACGGAAGAGTTGCTGGAGTCGATCAGACAGACAACACGCCTCACAGTATCGGGACTGATGGGGATGCCTCCATGGTCGAAAGATCCGGAGACCAGCCGAAAATATTTCAGGGAACTGAAGGAACTCTCTGTTCTCCTGTCAAAACAGGAGTTGTTTTCAGATAATAATAATGTTGAGCTTTCGATGGGAATGTCGTCTGACTATGTTGTTGCCATTGAAGAGGGGGCGACAATGGTTCGGGTTGGAACAGCTCTCTTCGGCCGGAGAGAATAAGAAGGGCTGTTTAAAAGTTAATTACCTTTTAAACAGCCCAATATAATAAAAAACTACCCTCTTCGTGAAGAAGAAGCGCGCTTTGCAGCTTTCAGTGGATTGATTCGCACCTTCACTACTTTAATTTCCGGTTTTGCGTGGGTGGCAAAGTTACACATTCCAAGCCGCCACTTTGCGGCAGGATTTAAGTATGTTTTACAATAAGTTGCACCTTCTTCACTTATCACCCGTTCACAGCCGTCGCACTTCTCAATGATCGGTTGAAACTGTCCTGCACTATAATTAATTTCCTTTCCGGCCTGCATCTTGCCAACCTCCTGTAAAAATATCAATTTCCCCTTGAATCAGAGAATTATTTTCCATACAATAAATTTAGTGTTTACAACGTATCTTGTTGAAGAGGTAATTATATAAAAATAAATCGGCTGCCTGTCAACCAATTATCTGCTCAAACTTCACTGGTTGCACTCGGCATGGAGAAAATGTATGCCCATTTATGTATGGAAAGGAATAAACAGTTACGGAGAAAAGCGTAAAGGTGAACTCGAAGCAGCCGACGAGGCTGCTGCCAAATCCCAGCTTCGACGCCTGCGGATTGATGATCCGACGATCAAAGAGAAGCCCAAGGATGTCTTTGAAAACATCGCGCTCTTTCAGCCCAAGGTAACGGGTAAAGACATCGTTGTTTTCACCCGGCAGCTTTCAACCATGATCGATGCCGGTCTACCTCTGGTGCAATGTTTGCAAATCCTTGCAAAACAGCAAAGCAACTCGACCTTCAGAAAAGTTCTTTTGACCATCCAATCGGATGTCGAGACAGGGACAACCCTTGCAGACTCCATGCGCAAGCATCCAAAGGTATTCGACAACCTGTACTCAAACATGATCGAGGCCGGAGAACTTGGCGGGATCCTGGATACCATTCTTTCCAGGTTGGCTGCCTTTAAAGAAAAAGCCATGGCTTTACAGAAAAAAATCAAAGGTGCCATGACCTATCCGGTCATCTGTCTAGCTATCTCCCTCCTTATCCTGGTCGTCATCCTTGTCTTTGTTATTCCGGTCTTTGTGGAGATGTTTGAAAGTATGGATTCCGCCCTACCTGCAATTACCCAGCTTGTTGTTGATATGAGTGATTTTGTAAAAGGTAATTTTATTTATATTGCTATAGTGTGCGCAATTATTGCATTTATTTATAAAAAGATTTACAACACGGAAAAAGGTCGGTTGATGATGGATGCTTTTTTCCTGCGGGCACCGATAGTCGGAATGCTTATCCGCAAGGTCGCGGTTGCTAAATTTACCCGAACGCTCAGTACCATGCTGCAAAGTGGTGTTCCCATTCTCGATGCCCTGCAGGTGGTAGCAAAGACGTCGGGCAATACGGTCATTGAACGTTCGGTCTTTCGGGTTAAAGATGCCATTTCCGAAGGTCGGCCTATAGCTGAGCCCCTTGAGGAAACCGGTGTTTTCCCCAACATGGTTGTCCAGATGATCAATGTCGGTGAATCCGTCGGTGCTCTGGATACCATGCTGGAAAAAATAGCCGATTTTTACGATGAAGAGGTCGACCAGGCGGTTGAGAACCTGACGGCGATGATCGAGCCGTTAATGATGGTTTTTCTTGGTGGAATGATCGGCGGTCTTGTTGTAGCCATGTATTTGCCAATCTTTCAGATGGCAGGCAATATTTAATTATTATTCACTAGTTAATATAACAAAAAAGAGGG
>CALZIH010000053.1 GCA_945787305.1 uncultured Desulfobulbaceae bacterium
CACGATGGGCAGGAACACCAGCTCCCGCTCCTGCATCTTCCCGAACTGGAAGGCGATGGCGATCTCGGCTTCGCTCATGGCGGCGAACTCGCCGCGCAGGAGCGGCACGTCGCCCAGCTTGCCCGTCTTCCAGGTCAAGGATTGTGTATTCCCCCCTTTTCAACACCGCCAACTCTTGATCATCAAGGAAAATCACCTGACGAGTATACGGCAGCAGAGCAGGAATATCAGAGGCTATATAACAGGCGTCATCATCCACCCCCATGACTAGCGGACTGTGGTTACGTGCCGCGACGAGCATATCGGGATCTTTAGCCCATAGCACCCCAAGGGCGTAGGAACCCTCGACCCGGGCAAGGGCCTGGCGTACGGCCGCAACCAGGTCGTCTTCTAAATACTTTTCGATCAAATGAGCCAGTACCTCGGTGTCTGTCTGCGATGAAAAAACATGCCCCTCGGCCCGGAGTTCTTCCTTGAGGGTACCATAGTTTTCTATGATACCGTTATGGACCACGACCAAATCACCCGTGCAGTCACTGTGGGGATGGGCGTTATCTTGAGTGGGGGCGCCATGGGTCGCCCAGCGGGTATGCCCCAGGCCGGTTCTGCTCGGTATACCGAGACTCTCATCGACAACGGTTTCCAGGTTGACCAGCTTTCCTTCGGCCCGAAACTTATGCAGTTGGTTTTCATGATAAAAGACAAGGCCGGCTGAATCATATCCCCGGTATTCCAAGCGCCGCAAGCCTTCAATTACTATGGGAACGACCCTTCTATTTCCTATATAACCGACTATTCCACACATTCTGTACGCCTCCTGTTCAAGCCGTTTTGTTATTTTTAAAATTATCGTTACAGAATAGCATAGTCCCAAAAGAATGGATACGAAAAAACATGCCTTTTCCACTAGTTAAATAATTCCCTTTTCTTCAGGATCAAAAAAAGGTATTCTTTGTTGTGGTAATGCATTCCAAATAACTACAGCGGAGTTCTTGCATATTTTTCACCTCTATCCAGCAAGAGCAAACAGCAATACGATATATACCGGCCCAGCCGGTAGCAACAGGAAATATAATGGACGAACGTCAACGACTCAAAGAACTTCTTCTGGAAAAATCATACCGGGAGGGAACCTTTACCTTGACCTCCGGCAAGACCTCGGATTTTTACATTGACGGTAAACAGACCACCCTTGACGCCGAAGGGAGTTATCTCTGAGGTCGCCTCCTGTTTGAGCTGATTAACGAACAGGAGAAACCTATTTCCGCGGTGGGCGGCATGACTTTAGGGGCAGATCCCCTGGTTACAGCCGTCTCCCTGGTCAGCTACCTGGAAAAAAAACCTATTCCCGCCTTCATTGTCCGCAAGGAAGCCAAAGGCCATGGTACCGGCAACTACCTGGAGGGAAAGGCCAACCTGCAGCCCGGTTGCCGTGTAGCCCTGGTTGAGGATGTTGTCACCACCGGCGGCACCCTGATCCAGGTGATTGAGCGGGTGGAAAATGAAGGGTTCAAGGTCGGCCTGGTTGTGACGGTGGTGGACCGCGAGGAAGGAGGTGCTGAAATTCTGGCCGAAAAGGGGTATCCGCTTAAAGCGATATTCACCCGTACGCAAATGATCGGGTAGATCTATGCAATGCAGAAGATGCGAAAAAAAACTAGAGGTCGCCCGCCGCTGTCGTGAGGTCAAACTCCGTTGTACCGGATGCGGCCATGAATATCAAATCCATGAAGTGGCGGCCGATCTGGATGCTGAAACCGAAGCCATCCTTGAACGCTACACCTGCATCGTCTACGATTAAACACCATGAAGGAAATAAAAGCCTTTGTAACCGGCAATAACACAGCCACCGTCATCTGTCCGGCCTGCAACACCTCCAAAACGATTTCCGCTGAACCCTATCGTGGCAAAAAAAGTGCCATCAAAGCTCGTTGCGGCTGCGGCGAAATATTCCTCCTTCGTTTAGATTTTCGCGATCATTATCGCAAAGAGACCAACCTGCCGGGAACCTACTCCATCACCACACCGGATAAGGCCGGGGGCGGCGTCATTCACATTCACAATATTTCCAGGGAAGGCATAGGGTTCACCGTTAACGGCCGTCATCACCTGGAACAGGGGCTGGAAATTATTCTCGAATTTCAATTAGACGACAAGAAGCAGACCCAACTGCGAAAGGAGGCCATTGTTCGCTTGGTTGAAGACAATTATATCGGTTGTGAATTCATAAGCACCGCAGCCGAGGAAAAAGCCTTGGGTTTTTATCTCCAGCCCTGAGATAACAAGGCCTCGGAACGTTCAAGAAGCGGCGACAGCGTTGCCGCATCCTTAGCACTGATCAAGACACCATCTTCTCCAGCAGGCACCTTGCCCCCCTGAGCCCGGACAATATCGGCCTTGTTAAAGACCTTGAGGCAGGGAATCCTTTCCAGCGCAAGCTCCCGAAGTACTTTTTCCACAACCTCCACCTGATCTCGCCAGGAAGGGTTGGCGACATCAATCACATGTAAAAGCAAATCCGCCTCCTGTAGCTCTTCAAGGGTTGAGGCAAAGGCCTTCAAAAGCTCGGCTGGCAGGTTCCTGATGAATCCGACCGTATCGGTGATAATCACCTCCATATCCTTAGGGAAACGAAGCCTGCGGCTTGTCGGGTCAAGGGTGGCAAACAACAGGTCTTCTGCCTGAATATCGCTGCTGGTCAGGGTATTAAGCAGAGTCGACTTGCCGGCATTGGTATATCCGACCAGCGATATCACCGGCACATCACGCTTACGCCGTCTGTTTCTCCGGTGAAAACGCTGCTTGCCAACGGCTGCCAACTCTTTACCCAGTCGGGTGATCCGATCATTGATCCGGCGACGATCAATTTCCAGGCGAGTTTCTCCCGGCCCTCTGGCACCGATGCCTCCGGTTAGCCTGGAAAGGGCATCATCGCGGGTAGAGAGCTTAGGCAACATATACTTCAACTGGGCCATTTCTATCTGCAACTTCCCCTCCCTGCTTTTGGCCCGACCGGCAAAAATATCCAAAATCAACTGGGTACGATCAATGACCCGGAGATCCGTATGGTCGGTGACCGAACGAACCTGAGAAGGACTCAGCTCCTGGTCAAAAAGGAGCAGATTGGCCCCAAGACGCAAACTCATCAGGATGATTTCCATCAGCTTTCCACGACCAAGGATAAAGCGGGGATGGATCTTTTTTCGTCGCTGGATGACCTGGTCAAGTACCTGTACCCCGGCCGAACGCGCCAGCTCTGACAATTCGAGTAAGGATTCCTCAGCCGCAGTACGGCTTCCCGTGGTCACTGAAATAAGTAGAGCCCGGTCCCTGCCCTTATCCACATCCAGAACAGGCCGCAAGCGAACGAACTCAGCTTCAATGGCTTCGATCAAATCGACACAGGACTGGCGCCATGCAGCCGGATGAACAGGGGCAAGCGTTGCCCACCCCTTCCCCTTAACCTGATCAGGGACCAGATGTGCAACGTGAAGATACTCCGGCAACCCCTCTTTGATCGTCAGCACGGCCATCAGATCCAGGCGCAGACAAACCATATCCATAATATCTTCATCGTTTACGCCCGAGCCGGAAAGTACGGTATGTACACAGCGCAGCCCCCGCAGACGACCGCCTGCGGTCCGGATATTGGTTAAAGCGGGGATGACGATCCGGTCATAATTACCGACAATAACGGTTTCCACCTTGCCGGATCGATGGATGAGCAATCCCAGTTGACGATTCAACTCTGTTGACAGCTCGGCAAGACTTCGCGCTAACTCCCGGCCGATGACCTCATCCGATGCGACTGTTTTTCGAACAAGCTTTTCAAGGCTTTTGAGCTGCCGGGTTTTCAGTCCGGTTTTGTTGCCAACAACAGTAATGGAACACCTCCGTTCAGGTTATGTTTACATCCTTAATACGTGAGCGTCCGGCAGTGGTTCAGATGCCCGAAAGAAACCACACGATTATCCTGTAGTGATATCGTATGGTTGATGACAGATAGCGCAGGCTTCGAAGCAGATGAGCCGCTGCTGGACGCCGCGAAGGGCAAACAGGTGAATTTATAAATCACTCGTAAATCGCAGTTTACTCAATAAGATTAACCGCATAAAAGTAGAAAAAATGTTTATTCGTCACGGATTCAGGTACGTGATCAAGGTTCAGAGCTTAACAGGGGGCCGAGCCCGGTGAACGGGGAAAGCCGATCACCTCCCGGATATTGTTCATCCCGGTGACGAACTGCACCAGGCGTTCAAATCCCAGGCCAAAGCCTGAATGGGGGACAGAACCGTATTTTCGCAAATCCAGGTACCAGCTATACTCATCCGGATCAAGCCCACCCTCCTCCATGCGCGCCAGGAGAACATCATAGCGTTCTTCACGCTGCGAGCCACCGACCAGTTCGCCAATCCCTGGCACCAGCACATCCATGGCGGCCACGGTTTCCCCCCCTTCATCAAGTCGCATATAAAATGGTTTTATTTCCCTGGGGTAATTGGTTACGATCACAGGCCTGCCGGCGATCTCTTCACACAAAAAACGCTCATGTTCGGCTTGCAGATCCAATCCCCAGGAAACCGGATATTCAAATTGTTTGTTTTTTTCCGCATTTTTCAGGACTTCAACGGCTTCGCTATATTGCATATGAACAAAGTCAGCAGCACAAACTGCCTCAAGCTTCTTGATCAAACCTTTGGCGACAAACCGATCAAACAACGCCAAGTCATCGGTACAGTTTTGCAGTACTCTGCCGACGAGGTCCCGTATCAACTCTTGAGCAAGGTCCATATTACACTGCAGATCACAAAAAGCCATTTCCGGCTCCAACATCCAGAACTCAGCCAGGTGACGACTGGTGTTTGAATTTTCAGCCCGAAAAGTCGGTCCGAATGTATAGACCCGACCAAGAGCCAAGGCATAAACTTCGGCCTGTAATTGCCCGCTGACGGTCAGACTGGCACGGCGACCAAAAAAATCTTTGCTATAGGGATCAACCCCTTGGAGTTGTGAAGGTTCAAGTGCGGTAACGGTAAACATCTCCCCTGCTCCTTCACAGTCGGAGGTAGTGATCACCGGGGTGTGGACTTGACAAAAGGCACGCTGAGTAAAAAAATCATGAATACCGAAATTCAAAGCACTCCGCACCCTGGCTACAGCACCGAGCGCGTTGGTTCTCGGTCGAAGATGGGCAATAGTGCGGAGGAATTCAAAACTGTGTCGTTTTTTCTGCAGAGGGTACGTCTCCGGGTCGGCCCAGCCGACAACCTCGATCGAATCCGCCTGTAGTTCGACATCCTGCCCCTTGGCCGGCGAGGCGACAAGACGGCCGCTGGCAACAACTGCACAGCCAACGCTCAGTTTTTTAATTTCCTTGTCATAATTTGGCAAACCGGCTTCGGCAATGACCTGCAGGTTGGCAAGACTTGAACCGTCACTCAGCTCAATGAAGGAAAGGTTACCCGAATCACGACGGGTTCGTACCCAGCCATTGACAATAATATCTTCACCCAACGGCGGTTTTTTCAACACTTCTGCAATGAACGATGTATTCATGGTCTCTCCTGCTGCATGAGAATCATTTCACCGTTGCCGGTGATCTCGTTTCTACTCTTCCCGGTCACTTCCTGCAAATGGGAGGCAACCCTTTCACATTTCACCATAAAGAGAAAAAACAGTGGTGCTGAAACCTCGGATAATGTTTCAAAATTGCCCATTCCTTTACTGAGAATGATATCGGCATCGGCAAAAATCTGTTGAAAGGCAGCACTGCAATCGGCAAGCGGTGTCCCCGGACAGTCAGTTCCGTTATCAATGACCCGGCAGAGGGAGGTCAAGCCACAGACCTCAGCATCTTCCATGGTAGCATCATTGATTATAGGTGCCCCTCGAACGGCAAGGGTTACCTCACAACCCAGTCGTTGCAACTCGCCGACCAACAGACCATCAAAAACAATCTCGCCGCAGTTGTCGGCAAGATAGAGCACCTTTGCCTGCCTGATGTCCTGCAACCGGGCCAGGAGTTTGGAATAATCATCGACTAGAAAAGGATGCTTTTCGCAATCATCCATGGCAGAGGTCACATTAAAACTGTGCTGAGCGGCATAATCAATGATATTGCCGCAGACAGCAAATCGTACCGCAGTTCGCAGGGGATCATCGGACTCGGCTATCTTCTCACTAACCAGATCGCGAATAGAAAGAGCAAAATCATTACTTTGCTTTTTCAAATCGGCAAAAGGATCTTGGGTGCCGGAGAGATCGGCTATCATCCTGTACAGATCGACCGCATTCTCCGGTGGTGATTTTGCAAGAGGAATATGGGTGAGCATCCGGCCAACCTGGTCAACAATGTGTCGATGCATGTCGGGGTTGTTGCTGCTGAGTCTGGCAGCTGCCAGGGCCTGGCGCATGAAACAGACAAGACAATCAAGACGGGTCTGCATGCAAATCTCTATTCATGGGGGCAAGGAGGTAATCGGGACGAACATTTCCCAAAGCGGCAAAAATATGCTTTTTGGCATCGGGATTCAGCTTGTAGATGTGCTCGAGCACCTGGTGGGTGTCACGGCGCCTGGTATTTTCCGACAGTGGACAATAACTGCGAACAGCACGTAATCCCAGTTTTTCGCCAATACATTCCACTTCCTTCTTGTCAAGATAGGCAAGGGGCCGGATAAGCGCAAGACGACCGGAAAACAACTCCTGCTTGGGTACCATGGTGCTGAGGTTACCGGCATGCAACATATTCAAGAAAAACGTTTCAATAATATCATCACGGTGATGGCCAAGTGCCAGGGTACCGTACCCGTGACGATCGGCATGGGCAAACAGTTGGCTACGGCGACTGCGGGCGCACTTGAAGCAGACATCCTTTGGTTTATCCGCTTGCAGCATTTCCCGGGATGGTTTCCAGGCTACAGGAAGAATGCGACAGGGAATTGACAATGACTCCAATAAGGAGGAAACAGTGGAGGCAGTCGTACCGGGTTGCCCTGCAACCGGTTCCATATCGATATGGATGCCATGTACCGTATAGGAAACTGGTGCTTTATCTTGCCAGGTCTTCAGCAGCCAGGCAAGAACCAAAGAATCTATGCCGCCGGAAACGGCAACCAGTACCTGGTCACCATCGGCGAGCATACCATAATCGCCCATGGCGCGACCTATACGTCGCCTGCAGCCTGGAGAGATCGGTCCTTGTTTTTGAGACAATCTCGGCACCTAAAGACGGAACGTCTTTACTCCACAGGCTGCAGATAGGAACAATCTGCCAGCTTTTCCTTCACCCCTTCCCGCAAAAGCTCCTCGGCGGTAACCCAGGTAAATCCTCGCTGAACAGCGGTGCTAAAATTATACAGGTTTTCCATCACCGATTTCTGAACCTCATCGAATCGCCCCTGACAGAGCATGGTTCCACTGTTTGATTCAACGAGACGATAAGTGAAAGAAACCGAAGCAGGCTCTTTGGCCGTATATTGACCGCCCACCCGGTCCTTATAACGCCAGAGAGTAATCTCCAACACTCCGTTACAGCTGAGAAAATTACCAATCTTCCGAGCCTGCGCAAGAAAAGTGTCGGAACCGGCCTCTCCCATCTCGTACAATCTGGCCTTGCTGACAAAACGCATGTCTTCTCGCCCAAGAAATTCTTGATGGAGTATTTTTTCCAGAATGATTGCCCCATCTTTTAATTGCTTGGCCTCGCTAAATGAGTTTCCGTCTTCATAATCGGAACTTGAGACCACCGGCATCACACCAGTACATGATAATGAAACCTGCGGGGTCTTAGCTGCCGCAGGCTTTTCACTTTTCTGGCTACAGCCGCCAATAATGAACAAGGTACTGGCAAAGAGCAGCGCACAGGTTTTTATTAGTCCGTTCATTTCTTCTCCCCTTCAACTTTCTGTAATTTTAGGTATTCTTTTTAGGTAATAGTACACGGCCTAAAGGCATACCTTTCTAGAGGATACCTTTTGATGAGAGTTGCCCCTGCAGACCGGAGTGGGCAGTGGTTGCCTGGGCGAGAGCCCTGGCCAACGCCTTAAACACTGCTTCTATTATGTGGTGGGTATTTTCACCATGCAGAAGATCGACATGCAGGGTCAAACCGGCATGCTGAGATAGAGCACGCATGAATTCCTTGGCCAGGGCAGTATCAAACCGCCCGACCTTCTGGTCGGGAACAGCAGCATTATAATGGAGGAATGGACGGTTGGATATATCGACACAGACACGAACCAGGGTTTCGTCCATGGGAACATAAGCATGCCCGTAGCGGCAGATGCCTGATCGATCTCCCAGGGCCTGCGAGAATGCACGACCAAGGCAAATCCCTACATCTTCAACCGTGTGATGGTCATCAACTTCAAGGTCACCCTTTGCCTGTACCTGGAGATCAAAAAATCCATGTACACCGAAGAGGGTTAGCATATGATCAAGAAATCCAACCCCGGTATCGATCTCCACATCGCCTTTACCATCGACCTGCAATGTTAATGCAATTTGCGTCTCCTTGGTCTTACGTTCAATCGTTGCCTGTCGAGTTATCCGTTCGGTCATGCCTGCTCCACTTTTTCTCATTATCACGTTATAACCTTTATATTCCCGGTTGATCTTATTCTTCTTCATCAATATTCGCAACATTTCCATACAACTCGGACGGCATGGCAACCATGACCTAGCTGGCGAAACTATATCTATATGATCAATCGACAATAATGAATTGAAAATATTTAACACTTTAAAAGATAATTTTTTATTGACAACAGCACAAAAACTTTATTATAACTCCCGTCTGTTTATGGGTACCGACTGAGCGGGAATAACTCAGTGGTAGAGTGCAACCTTGCCAAGGTTGAAGTCGCGAGTTCGAATCTCGTTTCCCGCTCCATTGAAAATTCAAGGTTCGAACCCGGTTCGAACCTTTTTTTCTTTTATTATTCAAACGGCTTGAGGCTGAAAAATGAAAACCTTTTACACCCCGGTCAGTGAAATAGATCGGAAATGGTATGTTGTCGATGCAGACGGCAAAATCCTTGGCCGTATTGCTACGGAAATTGCTCGATACCTGCGTGGAAAGCATAAGCCCACATTCTGCAATTTTCAAGATAATGGAGATTTCATCGTTGTTGTGAATGCTGAAAAAATTCACCTGACCGGTAACAAATGGGATGATAAAACATACTATCGTCACTCTGGTTACATGGGCGGCATCAAATCACAAACAGCAAAAGAAATCAGAGAAAAAAAACCGGAAGAGTTGATTCGCATGGCTGTAAAAGGTATGCTCCCGAAAAATAAACTGGGCCGCGCGCAACTGAAAAAATTGAAAATCTATGCCGGCGACGAACACCCCCACCAGGCACAGCAGCCTGAACACCTTGATATCTAACGGAGTTTTATAATCATGACCCAGGAACAATTTTACGCAACAGGAAGAAGAAAAACAGCAATCGCCCGTGTCTGGTTGACACCGGGTAGCGGTAATGTTGCAGTGAATAAAAAAAACCCGGACGATTATTTTGGTGGTATTTTTTTCGAGAACAAGTTGAACCGCCCGTTTGCCGTCACTGAAAGTGTCGATAAATATGACATTAAGGCCACTGTAAAAGGCGGCGGTAAATCAGCACAGATAGACGCTCTTGTCCATGGGATATCCAGAGCATTGCAGGAGATGGACTCGGAGATGCGGCTTCCTCTGAAAAGAGCCGGCCTGCTTACCAGAGACCCTCGGGCAAAAGAACGGAAAAAATACGGGCAACGCGGTGCCAGAGCGCGTTTCCAGTTTTCCAAACGATAAGAACGGAGAGTTTTTTTCGACCTGTAGTCACATCCATTGGCATATGGCAAAAAGGAATAACGACAGTGGTCGTTATTCCTTTTTTTTTGGAAACTTACTGCACAGTCCAATTCGTAGACAGGGTTGAGCACCACCATCAACAATCAATCCTTTTTCGGGGTCCAATCTTACTTCCTAATCATACGTCCTGAGGAATAGAGCTATGTTACGTGTCGGAATTATCGGCGCATCGGGATATACCGGTGTTGAGTTAGCAAGAATTCTCGCAAACCATTCTGCGTGTGATCTTACGGTGGTCACCTCCAGGCAATATGCCGGAAAACCACTTTCCGCGGTTTTCCCAAGTCTACGCGGTCATATCGATCTGATTTGCGAACACCCCGACCTTGAGCAATTGCAGAAGAAAGCCGATTTTTTCTTCACCGCCGTCCCCCATAAAACAGCCATGGATATCGTCCCGACTCTACTGAACGCAGGGAAAAAAGTCGTCGACCTGAGCGCTGATTTCCGCCTGCGTGATACCGACGTCTACGAACAGTGGTACCAGGCTCACTCCTGTCCTGATCTTATCAAAAAAGCGGTCTACGGACTTCCGGAGATCTACAGGCAACAGGTGAGCAGCGCCGTTTTGACTGCCAATCCTGGCTGTTACCCCACTTCTGTAATTTTAGGCCTTGCACCGCTCCTGCGCGAACACATTATCGACCCGAAAACCCTGATCATCGATTCCAAATCAGGCACATCCGGAGCCGGGAGGACAGCGAGTGTTGGCACCCTGTTCTGCGAGGTCACTGATGGGTTCCGTGCTTACAAGGTTGGCGGAGCCCACCGGCATATTCCGGAAATGGAGCAGGAGCTCTCTGCGCTGGCCGAAAATGATGTAACCATCTCTTTCACGCCACACCTGCTGCCCATTTCCCGTGGAATACTCAGCACCATGTATGCATCACTCCTTGGCAACAATGACATGCAAACCATTCAGGAACTGTATGAAGATACGTACGGCAACGAACCCTTTGTCCGCATCTACCCACAAGGTACCTTTCCGGCAACCCAGCACGTTCGCGGCAGCAACTGCTGCGATATCGGCCTGCAATTGGATCCACGTACAGGCCGAATCATTGTCATGAGCGCCATCGACAACATTGTCAAAGGCGCAGCCGGGCAGGCTGTACAAAACATGAACCTGATGAACGGTTTCGCAGAATCCCAGGGGCTTACAGGTGCACCTTTTTTCCCCTGATGCACCGTAACATACGCCTGCTGATCACCTTTGACGGGACTGCATATAATGGTTGGCAGCGCCAACCACATGCCCCGACCATCCAGGCAACCCTTGAAAACAAACTTCATGTACTCTGCGGAGAGCCTGTCAAGGTGCATGGTGCCGGCAGGACCGATTCCGGTGTACATGCACTCGGGATGGTCGCACATTTTCAGACTACAGTTGCGCATCCGCTGTCAGCCTTCACCAAGGGCCTCAACAGTCTGCTGCCTGCAGACATCCGCATCCTTGAAGCGAGTGAAGTCCCCGTCGATTTTCACAGCCGATACTCCGCTCTTGCTAAAACCTACCGCTATGATTTTTTCACCGGCAGACTGATGCTGCCGACAGATCGCCTGTATCAGGCCCACCTTGCTTGTACATTCAACCTTGATGCTGTTCAAAAATGCCTGCAAAACCTTATCGGTCGACACGATTTTTCAAGTTTCGAGGCATCCGGCTCAAGAGACCGCATCCAAAAAAAAGGACGAGGCGCCATACGAACAATCTTCCAGGCCGACTGCATACAAAAGGATAGCGAATCCGAACGCTGGTCGTTTGTTATCACCGGAGACGGATTCCTTCGTCACATGGTACGAAACCTTGTCGGTACACTCTGGCTTGCCGGTGAGGGAAAAATTTCTCCAGCAGCCTTTAACGACATTCTTCAAGCCCGGAATCGATCCTCGGCCGGACCGACAGCCCCGGCCTGTGGACTGTTTCTAGTACACATCAATTATGATGGCCTCGTAAAAAGTTAAAACCGCTGTTTGCACTGTACGGATTCACAATGAGTTATAACCTTACCGCC
>CALZIH010000054.1 GCA_945787305.1 uncultured Desulfobulbaceae bacterium
GTAGTTAAGCCTGCTCAGAGAGATGGGGCAGTTCTGTCCCTGTCAGGTGAACAACTCACGCCACCGGGTGATTGGGCTTTTTTGCCTGCCGGCGACGCAGCAATAACGAGAAGTGTAAAAGCTAAGGGCCCGACCTGGGTTGTGCAGGTACGAAGAGGCAGGAGGATGATCTCAAAGGGTATCTGGGCGAAAAAAGAACACATCCAGGCATCACAAGAGGAGGTCGAGCTGAAGAGATCGAGGCCTGAATACGGTCGCAGGCTGGAGAGGGACCGTGCCCGGCGTGAGGCGAAACATAAGGCCTATGTCCAGGAATTTTATACAGAGGTCGGCAGGTTTCTCAATTTTCATCCAAACTACCAAAACGAGGAAAAGCTTCTTGCGCAAAAGGTTACCGCACACGCAACCCCAGTCGGCAGCGGTACGGTGGCAAGGACAGCGCGAATCCCCATTGGCCGGCGTGCAGAGGCTGCTGTCATCGCCTGGATGCGTCACCAGACAACGACTTACGATTCAATGCGGATAGCGCGGGAAAAGGGGCAAAGAAGAGCGATTCGCAGGCAGTTCGCTGCAATTTCCATCGAGTTGTTGCAGGTCTATCGCCAGGGCCGGGAGGTTCCAGAACACTGTCCTCTGCAAAAGGCTTTACGTTGACACAGGCCATATATGCCTCCCTCTCAATGACCACTTTTCTTCTTTTAAAGGAACAGATGAAGAATCCGGACAGAGTAACCGTAGCGCGGCTTGATGAACTTCCCAATGTCGGCAAAGCGATGACGAAGTGTCTGCATATGGTCGGCATTGATCATCCAAAAAAGTTGATTGGTAAAGAACCGGTTGCACTGTACGAGAAGCTGTGTATGCAAACAGGGGAAAGGTATGATCCTTGTGTGCTTGATGTATTCATGTCGGTTATCCATTTTATGGAAGGTGGAGAGCCGTTGCCCTGGTGGTCGTTTACCGATGCGCGGAAAAAAATATTGCCGAAAAGTAGATAGTGTTTTGATATGAAAACCTTTTTCTGGGTGGCTTTCTTATAAAAGTCCCTTGAAAAAATCATTGCCCTTGTCATCTACCAGAATAAAGGCGGGAAAGTTTTTGACCTCGATCTTCCACACCGCCTCCATACCCAGTTCCGGGTAATCAATACAGTCTATACTTGTTATGTGCTCTGCAGCCAACAGTGCTGCGGGGCCACCGATGGAGCCGAGATAAAACCCGCCATGCTCCTTACAGGAATCGGTGACCAGTTGGGAGCGGTTGCCTTTGGCAATCATGACCATGGAGCCCCCAAGTTTCTGAAACAGGGGGACATAGCTGTCCATACGCCCGGCAGTGGTTGGCCCGAACGATCCCGAGGCCATGCCGGCCGGGGTCTTGGCGGGTCCGGCATAGTAGACCGGATGGTTTTTCAGGTAGTCGGGAAGAGGCGTACCGGCATCAAGGAGCTCCTTCCATTTGGCATGGGCGATGTCGCGGCCGACAATGATGGTGCCGGTGAGCAGCACCTGGGTAGCTACAGGGTAGTTGCTTAATTCGGCAAGTATATTGCTCATCGGCTGGTCAAGATCAATGGCGACCGATTCGGAATTTTTCCAGTTCCTGAATTTTTCAGGAATTAATTGGCCCGGGTCATGGTCAAGTTGTTCAAGCCAGATACCATCGCGATTGATTTTGGCCTTGATGTTGCGGTCCGCCGAACAGGAGACGCCCATGCCTACGGGGCAGGATGCTCCATGCCGAGGGAGTCGTACCACACGTACGTCATGGGCAAAGTACCTGCCGCCGAACTGGGCGCCAATCCCCAGATCTTGAGACGCCGCCAGAAGTTCCTTCTCAAGCTCCATGTCCCGGAAGGCACGGCCGTAGGCATTTCCGCTGCTGGGCAGGTCATCATAGTAGTGGGTTGAGACCAGCTTAACCATTTTCAGGGTCGCCTCGGCACTGGTTCCGCCGATAACAAAGGCGACATGGTAGGGTGGACAGGCGGCCGTCCCCAGAGTTTTCATTTTCTCGATCAGAAATTTTTTTAATGCTGTTGGGTTAAGCAGGGCTTTGGTTTCCTGAAAGAGGAAGCTTTTGTTGGCGCTGCCGCCGCCCTTGGCAACAAAAAGGAATCGATATTCATCACCGGTGTCGGCATAAATATCAATCTGTGCCGGCAGGTTGGTGCCGGTGTTCACTTCATCATACATGGTCAACGGCGCGTTTTGCGAATATCGCAGGCATTCGCTGGTCAATGTGGTGAAAATTCCGGCTGACAGTTGTTCATGGTCATTGCCACCTGTCCATACCTGCTGGCCTTTTTTGCCCATGACAATGGCGGTACCGGTATCCTGACAGATGGGGAGGATACCTTTGGCTGCAATTTCGGCGTTTCGCAGCATGGCCAGGGCGACTTCCAGGTCGTTATTTGAGGCCAGTGGGTCGTTAAAAATTTGTGCTACCTTTTCATTATGTCGGCGGCGGAGGAAAAACGAGATTTCGTGCATGGCCATGCGAGCAATTTCATGTAATCCCTCAGGTTGTATCACCAGCATTTCCCGGCCTTTGAATTGTTCCAGGGTAACATGCTGCTCTGTTCCCTCAATATGCCGATATTCTGTTGTATCTTTGCCCAAGGGAAAGGGGTTTTGATAGACAAAATCTGTCATGTCAATTCTCCAGGGTATCTTTAAAGAGTTTCTTTTTATTCAATCTCTGGGTGTACTTGAAAGTGTATCCGTTGAAGGCGGCTTGTGTTGATTTAAGATAGTTTAATAAGATCCTTACGGCAAAAGAGGACCCTGATCGGTATGTCCATCATATTGGTCTGCAGGAATTGTTGGATCCGTTTAACTCCATCGCCATTCATGCTGTCAATGAGGATGACTATTTTGACTACTTCAGCTCCGAACTGCATGACCTCCTCAATGGCCCGTACGACTTGACTGCCGGAGGAGACTACGTCGGCAGCCAGCGCGACCCTGTCACCTGACCTGATCCTTGATTCCAGCCATTTCGGATCATTGACATCACCTACTTTTTTCATGTTGTCCCGAATGTAAAACACACCTATTTCTTTAAGAAATGCGGCCCGGCACAAGATGGAGACGATACCTTTGCCCGGTCCGCCGAGAGCGCAGATATCAAGATCTTTGATTTCTCTATACAGAAGTTCTCCCGCAAGTTTTATCCCCTGGTGTTTAAGGGATATCTCGAGAAAGTCGAAATAGGTGGAGACGATTTTTTCCGGAGTTTTAAAGTGACTGTCCTGTTTGTAGGCCCGTTCAATGATAAGACCGCGGAGTTCTTCTTTTATGTCCATTGTATTTATGGCGATTTTTTTTGGTTACGGTTCTTCCCATCCGGTAGCCGGCATATCCAGCGAGAAGAGGAGGGGACCTGTTTTCTTAGGATATTCTGATTGTAGGCAGTGATCAGGTCATCTTTTTTCAAAAAGCCAATCATTTTGTTTTGATCTTCATAAGAGAGAACCGGTAGAAATGAAAAATTGCGGCGGGAAAAGAGATTAAAGGCTTCCTCAAGATTCTGGTCCTCTCGCACAGTAACCACTTCTTTTTGCATCAGGTCTCCTGCGAAAACATTTTCACCGTCATAGTTCGGGTCCGCAAGTTGGGATCGAATATCGCGAAGGGTGAGCACCCCGGCCATTTGGTTGTTTTCATCAAGCACCACAAAATGGGGGAACGGATTTTTCAGCACCTGGGGCACCAGGTCATGGAAGGCGGTGTGAGTGCGGAGGGGCTCAAAATCACGGCTGATAAAATCCCTGACCTTCAGTTCCCGCAACCTATTGGCATCGTGGCCACGGACGATCCGAATACCCTGGACCAGCAACTTGGTCTCGTAAATGGAGTATCCGTGCAACCATCGGACCACGACGATACTTGGGATGCAGGCGGTCATAAGCGGTAAAACTATTTCATAATTATACGTTAGCTCAAAAATGGTCATGATTGCGGTGATCGGAGCCAGGGTGGTTCCGGCTACCATCGCTCCCATGCCGACCAGGGCGTAATGGGCAGGAGAAAGGGGTGTGTCCGGCCAGATGATTGCGGCCAGGCAACCGAAGATTGAACCAAGCATGGCTCCTAAAAAAAGGGACGGTGCAAAGATACCGCCGCTCATGCCGGAGCCGACACAGGCGCTGGTGGTAATGAGTTTGGCCAGCAACAGAACCAGGGCTGTAGCCAGGACTACCTGCCCATGGAGACTAACATTGACTGTTTCATAACCAACCCCAAGCGCCTCGGGATACATAAGTCCCGCTGTGCCGACAATCAAACCGCCAATTGCCGGGGCTAACCACTCTGGGATCCGCAGGCGCTCAAGTATCCGACCAAAACCAAAGATACAGGCCATGAACAATAGGCTGAACAGGCCGGCTGCAATGCCCAAGGCAAAGTAGAGGAGTAATTCACCCGGGTGTTGAAGCGTAAAAAACGGGATTTCAAAAACCGTCTCATTTGACCAGAAGAGCTTGGAGACAACAGTTCCGGTAACTGCCGCGATGACTATGTTGGAGAGTGAGGCGACTTCCAGGTCAAAGAGCAGAATCTCTACTGCAAAAAGGGTTCCGGCCATGGGGGCCTGAAAGGTGGCGGCAATCCCGGCTGCAGCTCCGCAGGCAATGGCAAGTCTGCGGTGATCCGGGCCAAGTCGGAAGATCTGCGTCAGTGAGGAGCCGATGGATGAGCCGATCTGGACAATAGGGCCCTCTCGACCCACCGAACAACCTGCGGCAACAAAGGTGGCTGTAGCAAAGCTCTTGGCAAGGGTAACCCGGTGGCGGATTATGCCATCACGTAATGCAAGAGAAGCCATGACCTCTGGTATGCCCGGTCCCTTGACTTCCGGGGCGACCGATGCCAACAGCGGGCCAAGAAGTAAACCGGCGAGGATGGGAGCTGCAAAACGCAATAACCATGGGGCTTGCAGGTACTGGTCAAGAAAGCCTGAACCTTCCGGCCAGAATAGACCGATTTTAAATTCGATCAACCAGCGGAAGCATACTGCGCCTAAACCAGCCAGGCCCCCTATGAACAGGGCCAGCAGGAGAGGGAAAACATTGTCAAGTAGGTTTTGCTTTGCAGTTTTCATGGTAGTCGGCGAAAGAAATATTTTTGATACCATGAACCATGTGGTGGTGTGGGTCAATGAAAATTTACCTTTACACCAACTGCTGTGAAAAAATTCAGCTCAGGTTAGGCAATATCGACTATAGTTGCAGCGATGGGCTGTTCTTAAGGGCAGCACCAATTTTGCTCGTCTGCATGGAGGGAAATCGTATGAGAATGAGGCTGCAGGTTTTGTTTGGTATAATTCTTGGCCTGTTGACCGCTGTAAACGGCGTTGCCGGTCCGGGGGAGTCACCGGGAGTAGCGAAAACCGGAGAGCAACAGATGGGGAGGCCACTGGCGGAAATGATGTTGTACGAAGCGGCGGAACAGGCCGTGGAAGACGGCTATGCCCGGATTATTCCTGATCCTGAGACTGTTTCAACTGAAGAGGAAGCAGCCAAGAGCGCTGATGCCGTCGCTCCTGCCTTGCCTACGCCATTGAGCAAGGAAGGACAGCTTGTGGAAGAATAATATTTAGACCAGTTCCGCCATGACAGTGTTGGCCAGCAGCAACCCCTGCTCGGTGAGTCGTAACCGTTCGTCGTCAAGCTTGAGCAGTTCCTGTGATATGAGCCGGGTGAGCGTTGTGCCGTAATATGCTGCGGCGTCAATGTCGAAACGCATGCGCAGGGCATCTAATGATACCCCTTGGGTCATTCGCAGACCCATAATCACTGTTTCCCGAAATCGGGTTTCAATTTCCAGGGTTTCCTTTTCCTGCCACGGTTCCTGGCCGTTTTTAAGCAGGTCACAGAACTGTTCTACATCGGCAACCGATGTGTATCGGGTTCCATCTAGACTGGCAACTGCCCCTGGCCCCAAGCCGATATATGCTCCATTGTGCCAGTAATTGATGTTGTGGCGGCACTGGAAATCGGGAGGGGCATAATTTGATATTTCGTAACGGATAAGGCCAGCGGCGGTGATCAGTTGTTGTGTAACCTCCATCATGGCGAGGACGTCGTCTTCAGGTGGAAGCTGCAGGTTCCCTTTCGCAAGTTGCCGGAAAAAATTGGTGTTTTTCTCAATGGTCAGTTCGTAGAGGGAAAGGTGTTCAGGTGCAAGTGTCAGGGCTTTCCGGAGAGTGTCCTGCCAGCTCATTATGTCTTGATCAGGGAGCCCGTACATCAGGTCGATGCTGATATTTGCAAACCCGGCCTCTCTTGCCAGCCGGACAGTATGGATTGCATCGGCTGAAGAATGAGGACGGCCGAGAATTTTCAGCTCCCGATCATTGAGTGACTGGATTCCAATAGACAAGCGGTTAAAGCCGGCACGCTGCAGAATCTCCAAACCCTGCATATCAATGGTTGCCGGATTGACCTCAATAGAGATTTCCATCTCTGTTGCACTGGGGAAATGGTGCAAACATTCTTGCAGCAGCTCGCGGAGGATCTCGGCTGGGAGTATGGAAGGGGTTCCGCCGCCAAAGAAAATGGTGGTCAATGGGCGAGACTGAGTCTCTTTGCAGGCGGCAAACTGAGTTATTTGTTGCTTAATTGCCTCGACATACCGGTTTGTTAGCTCAAGCCCGGCGGCAACGGAATAAAAACTGCAGTAGGGACACTTGTGGAGACAGAAGGGCACATGCAGGTACAGGCCCATACCATCATGACTGCTGGTTGCAACTTCAGCGTCAGGTGGTTTGGTCAAGGAGGCTTTTGCAGTCATTGCGGATTTCTGTCATCAGGCCGTGATCGGCAAAACTGTACGTCGTTTCGCCCTCGCCGATAATGAGATGGTCGTGCAGCTGGATCTGCATGAAGGAACAGACCAGATACAGGGTGCGGGTGAGCTTCCTGTCTTGTGAAGACGGCTCCAGGCTTCCGGATGGGTGGTTGTGGGCGATAATCAGCCCGCTGGCGTTTTTAGCCAGTGCGGCCTTGACCAGTTCCCGGGGATAAACCGTGTTCACGGTGATCGTACCTTCGGACAGTATTTCTGAATCGAGGATGGCGTGGGCTGCATCGAGATAGACCACGGTGAAGACCTCATGCTCAAGACCGCGCATCAGGTGGATCAGATAGTCGCTGACTTCCCGGGAGGAGTGGATGTATGTTCTGCCGATAACTCGCTGGTGCAGGTAGCGGCGGGCAACCCCCTGGATGAACTGGAGGGCGAAGATATTTTTGGGGCCGATCCCTTTGATGCCGTTCAATACCGCTGCCGGGGCGTCTAGTACAGCCGGCAGGGAGCCGCAGGCTTTCAGAGCTGTACGGGCCGCCACCTTGCAGTCGGATCGGGGGGTGCCGAAGGTCAGCAGCAATTCAATAATTTCGGCATCGGAAAAGGCCGCAATCCCTTGCTCGAGAAATTTATCCCGTAAGCGCTGCCGATGACCGACTCCCTTCTGTTGCCACTGCTTTTTATCCACGATAATTAAAGAGTCCCGTACCGGTTGAAAATCCGTGTTCAGTCGTGGTTCGGTGCCGTTATTTGTTCAACGCATCCTGGAAGAGTTTGTTAGCCATTTGTGGGTTGGCCTTCCCTTTTGTTTTCTGCATGAGCTGGCCGACAAAGAATCCGATCACCTTGGTTTTGCCGTCACGGAATTGTTGCACCTGCTCCGGGTTGGCCTCGATAATACCCTGGACCAAGGTTGCCAGTTCGCCTTCATCACTCATCTGCACAAGACCCTTGTCCTTGACAATGGCTTCGGGATCATTGCCGGTCTCCAGCATGTCGGCAAAGACCGTCTTGGCGATTTTACCAGAAATAGCCCCCTCTTCAACCATGGAGAGGAGTTTGGCAAGTTGGCCGGGTTTGACCGGGCAATCACAGAGGCGTTCTGGGGTAAACTCGCGCAACAATTCGGTACCGATGAAGTTGCTCAGCTTTTTGGCCTGGCCATAATCTGCCAGGGATGCTTCAAAATAATCGGCCAATTCCCGTGAGGCCGTAAGTATGGTGGCATCGTATTCCGGCAATTGTAATGTATCGATAAACCGTTGCTTACGGGCGTCGGGCAGTTCCGGCAGTGATTTTTTGACTGCACCTATCCAGGCTTGGTCAATTTCTACAGGAACCAGATCGGGATCGGGGAAGTACCGATAATCATGGGCCTCTTCTTTACCGCGCATGGACTCGGTTCGCATCTTATCCGGGTTCCAGAGCAGGGTCTGCTGGATTATCTCTCCACCATCGAGCAGAACGTCCCGTTGCCGTCGCTCTTCGTATTCCAGCGCCAGCTGGACGTTTTTAAAGGAGTTCATGTTTTTCAGCTCGGTACGGGTTCCGAACTTCTCCCGGCCGACGGGACGCAGGGAGATGTTGGCATCGCAGCGGAAGCTGCCCTCTTGCATGTTACCGTCGGAAATGTCGAGATAACGGACAATGGCATGGAGTTTTTTTAGGTAAGCCACCGCTTCTTCCGGAGAACGAAGATCAGGTTCGCTGACAATCTCCAGCAAGGGGGTTCCGGTCCGGTTCAGATCCACATAACTCTCCGGCTCTACATCATCGTGGATCAGCTTGCCTGCATCCTCTTCCATGTGCGCTCGAGTGATGCCGATGGTTTTTTTGGCGCCCTCGACCTCGATTTCCATTCGTCCATGTTCGGCAATGGGCAGCTCGAACTGGGAGATCTGGTACCCCTTGGGTAGGTCAGGGTAGAAGTAGTTCTTACGGGCAAACTGGTTGCGGGTGTTGATGGTGAAGTCTGCGGCCAGGGCAAGTTTGATGGCATTCTCAACTACCTGTCGATTCAACACCGGCAGCGAGCCAGGCATGCCGAGACAGACCGGACAGGTATGAGTGTTAGCCGGTGCTCCAAATTCTGTGGAGCAGCCGCAGAAGATCTTGCTTTTGGTTTTCATCTGCGCATGAATTTCCAGGCCGATAACAGTTTCAAATTCCATTGTTTTCTCTATTTCATAGCTATTTTTGTCGGTTGTGTCGTAAAAAGTCTCGCTACCGACGGCGGAAAGGTTGTAATTTTTTGTAGTTCCGTACTGTTCAAACGGAGCTTTGTGCTTTTTACGAGTTCATCATTATTCAAGGAACCCTATTATTCAAGACCCTGACCGGCCCAATGACGGATTTTCAGCAACTCGTCGGGCCATTGTTCCGAGGCTCGCTTGTTGATGAACATCCGGAACAGTTCGTTGACAATCTCCGTCAACTGCTCAAATAGGCTGACTCGTTCAAGAATCCTCCCCTCCATGCTTTCCGGATCGTCACCTTCATCAACGCTGTCAACGGTTTTGGGGAGCTTGACGTTGCGAAATTCCATGGTAGCGGCCGTCAGGGTGACGTTAAATTCATATTCACCCCTGGCCAGCCGGATTCGGGCCTGTTCCGGCTTTTTCCCCAGTCCCAGTCCAGCACGTGCCTCCTTCAATTCGGTCTGTAGCCCGCGGCAAATAACCTTTTCACTGGCTTCACCCTCTCCGAATTCAAGCAGCATATGTTTTTCAAAGGCAACGAGGATGTCTCCCATTCCGGGGACATCAACATTACCGCCACGCTCCTCGGCCTTGTACCAGAGCCAGGCAAGAAATTCCTGCCCGAGAAAGCGTTTTTCCTGTATCAGGTCAACTAAATCCATTGTATATCCGGTGTCGGGTTCAAGATTCAGGGGTACAGGCAATCCACCGTAGGCGGTAGATTGGGCTATGCCCTCATCCCTCTCCCCAATTTCCTGTTGTTTAAATTAATATTGCCGGCCGCAGGTCATCCAGTGTGGCAACCAGTTGTTCATCGGCCAGGTGAGTGGCAGTTGTCCAGGGGATCTGCAGGATAATCGAGAGGTCAAACGTTTCCCGAAACAGGTCCTCCAGCTGTACCATTGCCTTTTTGCTGGTGGAAAAGAAGAGCAGGGTATTATCTGAGATATTCCAGCAAAGGTCGTAAATAACAGGAACAGGGGCGGCCTTTCGGACAAGTTCTGCTCTAATCCGTTCCTTGATTTCAAGACGGGCGGATCGGTTCAATTTGGGTATCTGTTTTTCCCGCTTGATCCGTTCCTCTTCTTTCATGGTGAATTTTTTCAATACCGCCGGTGAGACTTTTCGTTCATCAACCCGCATGGATAATACCACATAGTCACCGGCAGCATAGGAAGCATAACCGAATTCACTGTCAAACATATTGGCCACCGACACCCAACCGATGGAATATTCTTCCAGGTTATCGTCAATATCCTGAAAGCTGTGGGCAACCACACGTTCGGCAACAAAATCCCAGAAATGATCGGGCAATTCACCCGCAACGGTGAAGCGCATAAATGAAGCGGATCCGCTTAATAAGCCCATAATACCTCAGAGTAAAAATAGTTTCGATAAGGGTAAACCCCTGATGCTGAAGGCTCGGCTCAGGGTGAGTTTTTTTCAGATTCTGATATAGCAAACCTACGGAGAACCAACAAGAAAATTAGCCACCCTTATTTATTGGCAGAGAAAAAACCGGAAAAATACAACTTCCTGAACAATTTTTTATTGACACAGTTTGCAGAACAGGGTATCAAATACGTCCTTCACATAAGGGTCGTTAACTCAGCTGGTAGAGTATCTGCCTTTTAAGCAGAGAGTCGCGCGTTCGAGCCGCGCACGACCCACCATATATATAGATATGTCCCCATCGTCTAGTCAGGTCCAGGACACCGGCCTTTCACGCCGGCAACACCGGTTCAAATCCGGTTGGGGACGCCATTTAAAACAGGCACTTAGCGAATTAGCTGAGTGCCTGTTTTTTTTGTGTGGACCTTATGTGAGCCCGAGTATTCAATTCTCGCTTTAAACCGGGCAATGATTGTATTGCTTGCCGATATATTCCGAAAAAGCGGAAAGAGTTCGGGCAGTGCCAGCCGGTAATCATTCAGAATGTCTGTAGTGTTCAATTCCTGTTTTATATCAAATTATTGAACCTTTTATAGGCATCCTCATGCCAGGGTGCCTTTCAGGGGTTTTATGAAAAAATCGTTGACATTCAACCCCTCTTTTGCAATTTTAACGTACATGGATTGCGGTTTGTGTCTGCTGCCACAGAGTGGCAATTGGTTGTGTGGCTGGCAATCGGCCCGCGAAATCAAGATAATACAAGGCGTTGTCGAAGAGCATAGTAAGGTAAAAGTTGCTTATCGCGTTTTTTTGCACTTGAATTTCAGCTCCCGACACCTCGTCCAGAAAAACGATTTAACCTGATATCCAATTAATGAGCTCAGAATTAATAGAACGGCGAGATAAGATTGATCGCCGCAGACCAGCCAAATGGTACTCATCGCTGCCTAAGGTTGGGGGCAGGCGCAGCCATGCCCGGCGTGCCAGAGACTGTAAAAATTATTATGTCGACAGGTACAAGCCGAGCTACCTCTATATCGTGCTGGCAACCTTTGTGTTGAGCTGTCTCGATGCTGCCTTCACCCTACAGTTACTGAGCATGGGCGCTGCAAAAGAGATTAACCCTGTGATGCGGATTTTAATTGATAGCAATGTGCAGCTATTTCTTCTCATTAAATTTGCTCTAACAGCGTCAGGTTTGATTTACCTGGCCGTTCACATGAATTTCCACTTTTTCAAACTCGTCAAGGTGAAGCATCTCATCTATGGTTTTTTCGCCATCTACCTGATGTTAATCAAATACGAACTCATCCTCCTCATGATATAGCGAAAAGGAAACACCCATCTAAAGGCCTTGTGTCAAGGAATACACCTCTCCGACCAAGGTGAAAGCTAATTTTCACCTTACAAATGGCAACAGCAGCAGGGCTGTTGTTACGTTCATAAACTATCCTTTTCCCCGGCCCCCC
>CALZIH010000055.1 GCA_945787305.1 uncultured Desulfobulbaceae bacterium
GGGTCGCGCCAGTTAAAACTACGCATTCCGTATGGACAGGCAGCCATACAGAAGCGGCAACCAATGCAACGGTGATAGTCCATGGCTACAATGCCGTCTTTATTTTTAAAGGTGGCACGGGTAGGACAGGCCTTTACACATGGCGGCTCGTCACAGTGATTACAGAGAACCAGTACATCGTTATCCAATGTAGAGGTGTCCTTATAGTAGTGACTGTGGTTAGTAAATGCGTTTGCGTAACCGGTTGGCCAAATCCATTTAATTTCATCTTTTGCAGTGGGGAAGTTGGGCACATTATGTACTTGGTGGCACACTTGTACCACTTTCTCAAGTAACTCTGGGTGCTCTTTAAACTTACGCAGGTCAAGTACCATCCCAAATCGGTTACCGGATTTAGCGACCTCTTCTCCATGTGCGGCTGGTGCGGCCTGTTCGGCTTCACCATGTCCAGCAGGATCTATCGCCTGGGCAGCTCCAGCTTGTACAGGATTTGTTCCGGATACAAGCCGGTCAACCACTGCAGGCCCCCCAAGTCCTGCCAGTGTTGTGACACCAGCGACCTTGAGGAAATCTCTTCTTTTCTTATCCATCAGTGTATATCCTCCTTCGCGGCTCACTCAACAGGTTCAACTGGAGTTATATGGCAATCCCAACAGTACGGAGTGACTGATGCATAGACATGGCAGGTGTCACAAAACTTTTTCTTACTGGTGTGACACTGCATACATGTATTCATCAGGCTCATCTGATACTTCTTCTCGCCAATCTTCACATTAAACGATCGGTTCCCATCCCGCAGAACCTCGTCTCGCCATTCGTTTAACAACTGCATATGTTCCGCACGCATTTCGGCTGCCGGTGCAACACACTCTTTCATGTCTTTCGGCAACTCCGGCTTTGGTACTGCCCCGGCATCGCCGTGATTGTACCAGATGGGAAATGTGATAAACAGGACGAAGATAATGAGTCCCGGAATTATTTTACCACTGTCGTACATTGTTTTTCCTCCAATCCTGCCAGGGATTTAAAATACCATTGTCCGTAGACCTTCGGTAAGCTCCTGCCTCTCCTCACCTTCAATAACCAAGGCATTACCAACCAACTCGCTGAGTCCGCAAACCTCAACATCGGGATTCCAATAATTCATCAGGGCAGTCAACGTTGCCCGGTCAATGGCGCAGACACATCCCAGGGTATTGACCCCGTACTTGTCAGCGACATGCCGAACAGCATTTGCCCGTGGTAATCCACCTCTCATTCTCAGTTCCATAATCTCATCGGTATTGAGTGCCGTTCCAGAGCCGCAACAGAAGGTCTGTTCACGGATGGTGTTCGACGGCATGTCTACCCAGTCCACGACATGATCCAGGATATATCTTGGTTCATCAAGCAGGCCCATGCCACGCGAGGTGTTACAGGAATCATGCCACGTTGCCTTTACATGGCTGTTCCTGCTTTTATCCAGCTTGATTTTATTATGTTTTATAAGATCTGCGGTGAACTCTGAGATATGAACCATCTTGGTCGAGGCCGCATTATCAAAAACGGTCCCGGTGATTGGTGATTTCGGTACCTCCATGAAATCGGTCGGCCCGTTCATGGTATCCATGTACTGGTGGATAACGCGCCACATATGTCCGCACTCTCCGCCAAGTATCCACTTGACTCCCAACCGTTCGGCCTCATGATACATTTTACCATTCAATTTCTTCATCATCTGATTAGACGTGAAGAGACCGAAGTTACCACCCTCCGAGGCGTAGGTTGACCAGGTGTAATCAAGGCCGATAGCTTCAAAGAGTAACAGGTACCCCATAGCGGTAAACAATCCAGGTTCTGCAAAGACATCGGCGGAAGGGGTGATAAACAGAACCTCGGCCCCCTTGCGCATAAAACTTGGCTCGACATTTATACCGGTTAGGTTGGCAATATCTTCACAGAGGAAATCCACGTTGCCTTTAAAAGCCTGTGGAGTCAACCCCATATGATTACCGGTACGATTTGAGTTGGAAACAGGCTCCATTGCCCAATTGATCCCGCACCCGAGCAGATGAAGCAGCTCACGCAGCATCATGGTTACTTCTGCAGTGTCAATGCCGTAGGGGCAAAATACCGAACAACGTCGACACTCCGTACACTGGTAGGCATACATGAACCATTCTTTTATCACACCGGCAGTCAACTCACGGCCACCGGCCATCTTGCCAAGCAGTTTACCGGCCAAGGTGAACTCCTGCCTGTAGATGGAACGTAACAGTTCTGCTCTCAACACCGGCATGTTTTTAGGATCACCGGTCCCGAGAAAGAAATGGCACTTGTCTGCGCAGGCACCACAGCGGACACAACAATCCATGAAAATTTTCAGCGATCGAAATTTATCCAGTCGATCGGCAATGCCGTTGATAATAACTTCCTTCCAGTTTTCAGGAAGCTTCCAATCGTCATCTTCCGGGTTCCACTCACGGGCGTTGGGAAAGCTGACGCCTTGCTGACTGTCCAGGTACTCAAGTTTCTCGACCTTGGTCGTATAGGCATAATTTCCCGGTTTAAATACAGCCGGGACATCCATCCAATCCTTTGTCGGATTGGAGCCGGTCATCAACGATGGCCCCTCGGCCACGCTCCGCGCTAACTTATCTATCTTTACCACTGCCATTGCTCTATCCTTATCCTCTTGATGGTTTGCAATCGTTAGTCATCTGCCTTTGCAGGCAGCGGCTTTTCCACCGGAATTCCCTGCTCGACCATATCCTCACGGAATTCATCCTCATAGGCGGCATAGGAATGCGGCTTAATATCAGGGTTCCATGGATTGATGTGGCGGACCATACGGCTATTATTGGCCAGATTTCTGGTCGGACTGAGAAAGACCCCGCCCAGGTGCATCAGCTTTGAAAACGGGAAGTAGGCAAGCAGTACACAGACGAGAAAAAGATGGATGTAAAAAATTGATCCGATGTCGGCAGTAATGGCAGGCTGGAAAGTAACCAACCCTACGGCCAATCTTTTTATGGCGACTATGTCGATATCCGTGCGCAGGAAAAAACGCATCAGAATACCCGTCAAGGCGATGGCAAAAATGAGAAACAGGGGAAAGTAGTCATTGGCCAGGGAGATATAGCGCACCTGGCGATTTACCAGCCGACGGCCAAAGAGAAGCAGAAGCCCAAGAATTAACGTCACATCTGTGAGATACATGGAAGGGGCACCAACCTGGAGAATCCCGTCCATATACTCAAGAGAGGAGACCAGAAACGGCACCGGCTCAAGAAACATCCGCATATGTCGCAGCACGATGACAAGAAAACTGTAATGAAACAGAATGCCGAACAGCCAGAGCCACTTGCTTGACTCATAGGTCACCTTAGGGCCATCATATACTGTTGTCTTTGTATTTCGCCACAGCGAACGGAAAAGAACTACCTCAAGAAACATCCTCGCAACGACTTGCGAGGTGTTTACCGGAGACTCCAGCTTATCCTGCTTTATCCATGGCAATGAATACTGCTGGCCACTGGTCGTTGGAATCCTAAAGGGTACCGGCGACTTTGCCCACTGTATAACCCTGTAACAAAATCCCCAGAGAAACAGGACTATGGCCACATATGGGATCGCAACACCAAAAAGGTATTGCATCCCTGGTATGCTTGACCCTATCCACGCAATCAACACCAAGGCAACGACTGCCGCCAACGGGAAGGTGTACTTCATCGATCACTCCCTCGCTTCAAGTTAAACGATAACTAGTTAAGAAATTGCGGTAAAATTTACCGGATCCTGAACACAGCCCACAGCAAATTTTGATGCACTGTCTTGCCAACAGACCACTTTACGCGTTAATGAAGCTTGGCAATATCCTCTTGATCCTGCCGCAGCAAAGCCGAAGGACAGCCTGAATCCGTCAAAATAGAACGGCCACTCTTCAACTCATTAATCCGGTTTTTATACAACTGCTCCCGGCACGTCACGTAAATATCAAAAGCTGCTAGAGCAGCTCGGTCAACATCACAGTCAAAGGAATCGAGCTCGGCCAGTAGTGGGCGCGCTTTATCATCCGCAGAAAGAACCTGTTTTACGACCCATTTGAGCTCTAAAATAGGCGCAACCGCTTGCGCTGGAGTAAATTCTTGCACCGCACGGATACGGATGACCTGGTCAAGCGGTTGAGTCATCTCTTCCTGACCAGCTTTCGCCAGCAACAGATCATAGAGCCTGCTTAAGCCTTCCCGAATATTTGCCCCTACTGGATTTGCAAATTGATCCTTGGATCTTTTAAAAAAACCTGATGAAGTATAGCTATCGAGCGTCCTTTCAACCCACGTATCCAGGATCTCTTTTTTCTTCTTCTGCAACGCTTCAATCAGATTCATCATAGTTTACATTGTGGCATGTTTTGAAATTAAAAATGAATGAACATTCATGCAGAACAGCTCTATCATGATTGGAATTTGATTTCAAGAGAAAATTTCATTTTACATTACTAATTATTTTGCCGGCCCCGATGACCTCGTCCATTAAAAATAGCGCTATCCCGACAAACGGATCTTCGGCAAGCTCCTCCTTGAGACTCTTTTTATCCTTCTCCTTTACCTCTCCCTCTGCAGCTTCATCTTCAATGAGCCCGGCCGCTATTGCCTCTTCTCTAGCCTTATTCGCCTCTTCACGCTCCTTCCTCATTCCCTCAAGATATACGGCTACCCGTGTCTGTTCTCGCCGTTTTTCCGCCTTGGCCGCCTCTTGCTTGACCTTTTGGAATTTTTCATTCTTTTCTACCCATGCGACACTTTGACTCCGGGACCGGGGTACATCAAATCCACCTTTCAGCCATGCGGAATGCTGCACATTGTCAACGGTATCCCATGGCAGTGAATTCTCCATATATTTTTCACCCGTCTTCAGGTAATCAAGCATGCTCGGGACAACAATATCAGGTTCTACGCCTTTATACTGGGTTGATCCACCATTAATCCTATAGAACTTCTGGATCGTGACCTTGAGCGCTCCCAAATCATCATATTTTTTGAGATGAAGCAAAGGCAGGTTGCGATTTAAATCGACCAATGCCTGAACGGTCCCTTTACCATGAGTGTGTTCTCCTCCGATTACAAGAGCCCTCCCATAATCCTGGAGAGCAGCAGCAAGGATCTCTGATGCCGAAGCAGAAAATTGATTCACCAGTACGATGAGAGGACCATCATAGGCTGTCAGTTGGTCTTCGTCCTCCAGGACCCTGATCATTCCCTGGGAATTCTTCACTTGCACCACCGGCCCGCCCGGTAGAAACAAACCGGAAATGTCTACCGCGTCTGTTAGTGCTCCGCCACCGTTATTTCGAAGATCAAGAATAAGGCCACTTATACCTTTTTCTGTGAGGCTAAACAGCTCACTACGAGTATCATCGGTTACATTTCTTCCCTTACCGGCATCCCTGGAAGCATTAAAATCTCTATAGAAGCTTGGAACTTTAATATAGCCCACCTTTGTGCCCTGAGCATCTTGCAACAAAGTCGACTTAACATAGGTTTCCTCTATCTGGACCACATCCCGAACAATAGGAATAACCTGCTTTGCCCCATCGGGTTTCTGCACGGTCAAGATCACCTCCGTCCCTTTAGGGCCGCGAATATAGCTTACCGCTTCCCGAATTCGCATTTCACTGATTTCAATTGCCTCTCCATCCTTTTCAGCAACGGCGACAATGGTGTCTTCCGCCTGCAGTTGTCCCTGCCTCTCGGCTGCACTACCGGGAATTATCCGTACCACTTTTATCTGGCCATCATCTTCGCGCAACAATGCACCAATTCCTTCCAATGAACCCGACATGTGAATATCAAAGTCTTCTTTTGAGGTGGGTGGCATATAATTGGTGTGCGGGTCAAAGGCCTTGGCCACTGCATCGAAATATCGATTATAATGATCCTGCCGGCTCTCTTTTAACAACCGTCTCAGGTAGCTGGTATTACGCTTTTGAACCGTTTCCATCGCTGCCTGCCATGCTTTGGATTCGGCTACTTTGGTACCTTGTTTTTCTTGCTCCTGCTCGTTCTTCTTTTCCTCAATGGCGTCCAGATATTCATCTAGGACCTGCATCTTCAACACACGACGCCACCGGTCCTCCAACTCCTTTATGTTGGCAGCCCAGACAATCTTCTTTGGATCCGACTCAAGATAATCTTCCCGGTTCGGGTCAAAACCTTTTTCCATAATCGGAACAAGCATGGCCTGAAGTTCACGAATCCGTTCATTCAATATCTGCATCCCGGCATCCGGCAAAACCATCCGCCCCCTTCTCAATTCGTCATCAATATGTTCGCCGAAGGCACCCAGCTCATCAACGTCCGACTGCAGTAAGATTCGTTTTCTCGGGTCAAGTTGACGTAGATATAAATCAAAAGCCTGCTTGGACAGGTCGTCATCAAAAGGCATATGACTGTAATGCTGAGCAGGTAATTGATGGCTTAACATATAAGCAATAAGGCGGTTCCTCGCCGGATCAAACTCCACGGGCTTGATATTTGCCCATGACGTTCCGGCCATCAGCACAAAAATAAACAGCCAGCTATTCACAAAACGCATTGCGCGCATACTTTACTCCAATATTTATACTTTCGATTTAAAGGATGTCGGGGAATACAGTAATAGATCAGCGTACGGAACGCGGTATTTGGCAAGATCACTATACAGACATCTCAAAAGGACATGCATTAAAATGGACTCACCACCCTGTCTGCCTCGCTCATACTGGTCATAATTTCGTACATATTAGAAATACTTCCAACCTGCAGGGCTGATTTTAACTTAAAATAATCCAGACAAGTACCGCAGGCCAGGAGGTCTACACCACGCTGCTGTAATTTCTGTAAGGCATCAAGAGCGCCGGACCCCTCCGTAAGCAACTTCACCCCTGCATTATAAAATAGGATCTTCCTTGGTAGCGGTTCTATCTTCTCCAAGGTCTGGATGTAGGTTTGCAATAATGCCCAGCCCAGCTCATCACTACCACGCCCCATGGAATCAGATGCTATCACATACACTAATCCTCCTCCAGCAGGAACTGCACAATCATACTCGCTTGGATCAAAGTGTTGAGTATCCGACGCCTTTGCTGCATCCAGTGTCAACAAATAACATCCACTGGCAAGGTTTTGAATTGTTACATCACAGTTGCGACTCTGTGCAAAACGGGCAATATTTTCCCTAGATGCCTTATTATCAACAATGACCTTAATGTTGCCTGCACCCCGCTCCAAAGCCTCTTTGGTTTGTATAACCGGTTGCGGACAGGGAAGGCCTTTACAGTCAAGTTCAACAGTATCCATATGACTCCAGCATCCTTGCTTTAGAAAATATATACAGCCGCTTCTGTTTCTAACAATTAACTGCTATATATTGAAATCGAACAGCTATTTTTCCTGCACCATGAAAGGCACGTTAAGGGTGCCTTGAAAAAGTAGGATTTTCGTTCGAGGTCAAGGCATGCGAACAATTTTACCACAGGCATATATTTGATATTACGAGGATAAAACTATTAGCATAACGCCGAGATCGAGAGAAAATACAATTATTCAAGGTAGCCTTAAGGTGACTTGCGACCACCCGACACAACGTCATGATAATGGACCAACTCACATCTACAATTCAATTTCTTCTCCTTCGCGGGCAAAGAAAATCTCAGTGTCCTTACAATCTTCATCCTTACAATAGAGTTGAGCCATCTGATCTAACTGCTCGTCACTACGTTCAGGGTCATGGTGAAAAAGAGCAAGACGCTTAACCCCTGCTCTTCTGGCTGAAGATATAGCATGTTCAATGGGTGTATGCCCCCACCCTACCTTGCCGGCCAGGTACTCTTTTTTAGTGTACTGGGCATCATGGACCAGCAAGTCGGCTCCGGCAAAAAATTCCTCAAGCACTTTATTTTGCTCTTCTGCCGCTAATTCGCCTTCATGAGCCATCAATTCATCATACGAAGGGTCATTGGGATCTGTAACAAACAGGTTTCGAAAAGGTTCAGTATCGTAGGCTGAACAGAATACGGCATCGCGATAGGAAAAACGAAATCCGAGGGCGGTGATCGGATGATTAATTATAGCAGTGGAAAGAATGATGCCGTCACCGAGATCAATATGCGGATCTTCTTTCAATCGATCATAGGAAATGGAAGCGGCAAGCTCTCCCATGTTTACCGGAAAATACCGATACTTCATTTGTCCGCCAACGACATCTTCAAGGGGGTCGTCTTCATAGGTAACGGGTCCAAAGACCTTAATTTGTGTGCCTGGAATATACGCAGGGATAAAAAAAGGAAATCCCATTATATGGTCCCAGTGTGTATGAGAAAGATAAATCTCTGTAGAAATCGGACCATTGGGCAGGTCATGGGCCATCATATGGCTGGCCAACTCTCGTATACCTGAACCGGCATCAATAATTATGTGCCGGTTGACTTCGGGAAATCGCAGCTCTATACAGGCTGTATTTCCGCCGTATTTCATGGTTTGAGGGCCGGGACAAGGTATAGACCCCCGCACACCCCAGAATCTTACCTTAATCATGCCCTCAATCCCCCAACACACTGAATTCCAACCATAAAACTAAACTTGTAAAAATATCTCTGCCTTACGTATTTCCTCTTCAACCATATCCGATAAGCCGGCAATGGTCTGCCAGGAAAGGCCGGTCAGTGCTAATGCTTGACTCAGCTGTTCTTCATCGGGAAAGCGATTGCCTGCATATCCAATGTCAAAGAGACAGACATAACCATCTGCAAGAGCAATGGCAGCAACCAATTTTTGATTCTCAGGGGCCGCTAGTTGAGGAGAATGATGATAGCAAATGGTCTCAGTAATCGCTTCATTGAGTTTCCACTTCTTCGCTATCAGCTTCCCAACCTCCTGATGGTCCACCTGGAGAACCTCCTGCTCAAGACTCACTAACGATTGCCGGCGCTCTTTCGTTTGCAGCAGCACATCAGTATACTCATCTCCAAAAGGAATCTTGCCCAAATCATGGAGCAGTCCAGCCACAAAAAATTCTTCGCGCTCACCCATGGGCACTTCAAGCTCAGCAGCAAGAAGCTTGGCTGTCACGCCGACACCAATGGAATGGGCCCAAAATTTTTTAATTGGCAGCGCCTTAGATTTTTTTGTTTGGCCAACACTGCGAATAATCGCCGTCGACAAGGCAAGATTTTTCACGGTATTCAAGCCAAGCATAATTATAGCCCTGGTCAACGATGTGACCTTATTCATCAAGGAGTAATAGGCCGAATTGATCAACTTCAATACCTGGCCAGTCAAGACCGGGTCAAGAGAGATCACCTTGTTGAGATCGTTGGGAGCGGTGTCAGGACGGCTACAGATCTCTAGAACCTTGTTCACCGTGGTTGACAAGCTAGGCATTTTTTTTACAAAGTTACGAATTTTACGTAACCGGGCTTCCCGATCATTCATAGAAATAGAAAGTTAATGAAATAATTATAAAGCCCAGGCATCAGCAACATTATGCAAAAGACTTTAATGACGAGGTTGAAGGAGCTGAAGAGAAAACGATTACAGCTTAGGGACTACACACCGACCTACTGCTTACACGTGTCATACCGATCCATTATCCTTCAAAATATTTATATATAGTAAAGGAAGCAGAGGAACTGGTCAAGCGCAGCAGTTAAAATATCGAAAAAATAAGGACAACCTCAAACGGTGGGTACATTTTTGCTGCGAGGGGAATGGAGGGTCCTGCAGGAGAAAACGCTTGCCCGAGAAAGCCAATGCAGGCGACCAATAGGCGTGAGTTCATTCACAGGTGGTCTATCAAGTAAAAAGTAGCCTTGTAAGCGTTATCAACACTCATGCTTAACAAGGAAATCATGGACAACCTCATGCATGATCTCCAGCTGGTCACGCCCTGTCTCATTGACAAGAATCCAGACACAACGCTGAAAGGCGCGATAAAGGTGATCTTCAACGTATAATTTAATTTCTGCCAGCTCAGGTGCAGGCAATTCTTTATCGGCCATGACTCATCATACGTGACTAAGGACCGCAGAATTCAACCACGTCTTTGTATTGCAGACCGGTGCCGCCAAATATATCCAGAGCCGACCCCACCGTTACATCAAGACCACCATCTCCTGCTTCCTGCAATAAAAGAAGATCATTCATAGAACTCACACCGCCGGCATAGGTAACCGGCACCGGGGTGTTACGCGCAAGCAGGTTGATCAGGTTGACATCCACCCCCATGCATTTACCTTCTACATCCACAGCATGGACAAGAAATTCATCACAGTAGCCGGCAAGCTCTTCAAGAACCTTGCCGTTGACTTTGAGGCTGGTAAATTTCTGCCAACGGTCAGTGACGACATAATAGCTACCGTCTCGTAGACGACAACTGAGATCAAGGACGAGGTGGCGACGGCCCACCTGTCGACAAAGTCGCTGCAGACGTTGTTCATCAAGCAGACCGTCGTGAAAAACATAGGAAGTAACGATAACATGGGAGGCCCCACGATCGATCCAGAAAGCGGCATTATCAGCAGTAATTCCGCCACCGACTTGCAATCCTTCCGGCCAGGCAGACAATGCATCTAAAGCCGCCTCGCTGTTACCTGGTCCCAGCATGATCACATGCCCACCGGTCAGATTATCCTGACGGTACATGCGACTATAGTATGAAGGGGGAAATGTTGAAGAGAAATTTGTCAGAGGATTGCCGGAATCGGTTTTACGCAGAGTTGAACCGACTATCTGCTTAACCTGTCCCTCATGCAGATCTATACAAGGCCGAAAACGCATACGAACTCAAATGAAAAACGGAGCGTCAGCACACCTATCCAAGACGGCTTAACGCTCCTGCCAATATCACTTGCCTTCTTTGACCATCATCGTTGACGGATCAAGATTCAGTGCAGCACTGGGAACCGATGCATCATCGTCATTTCTTATGATTTCGAGCTGAATGGTCGCATCTTTTTCAGGTTTCAAGAGAATAATAGTATCAAACAAGTCATCGACTTCATGACATGGCGCAGGTACTCCTGTCGGCGAAATGCGGGTATCGCCACGGTGACTCGTTGCCGAGAACCAAGCAGTCATGCTCATGGTTTCCAGCAATTCCTTGACATCTTCCACAGTGGAACGATCAGAGTTTTCGAAATCAAACCCGTCAACCACCAAACAGTTGGGCTTAAAAATGTCCTGCAATATGAGATCGTTCAACCTCTCTTCCAGCCGTGGACGACTAAAAGTGTCCTCTTTAAAAGTCATGATCATTCGATGCTGGGCAATCATTTCTATCAATTCATGGGGGCGAGTAACGCTGTGCTCCTGGAGAATAAACTGCAGTATATCATCATACCAAGCCTTCGTCTTCTCGATAGACTCCCCAATACTCACATGGATCACGCGATTACCACGCAAAATTGAATCTAATGCTATCTGGACCAGCAGGGCCGTTTTTCCTAAACCCGCACGAGCCATTACCAGGCCCAATTGTTTATTTCCTCTGCCCAGGTTTAATACCCGTAAAGGGTTTTGATTGACCAGTGGTTCGTATCCCATTGCCTTGCCTCTTTATTCTTCAATATACATTAATCTGTTCGTTACTCTGGTTTACCAAGATGTTTACTCTTCTTTTTTCTGATCCTGATAAGCTTTGATCAATTCTTCAGCCACACTTTTGGGTACCTGCTTGTATGTGGAAAACTCCATGGTAAACTCCGCCTTACCCTGGGTGAGAGAACGCAAGGTGGTCGAATATCCAAACATTTCAGACAGGGGCATTTCCGCTTCAACAACAGTATAATTTCCTTCTTCAAATGTACCGACTATCATGCCGCGCCTTTGGTT
>CALZIH010000056.1 GCA_945787305.1 uncultured Desulfobulbaceae bacterium
TGTTTTGCTTAAGGCAGAAAGACCTGCCAACTCATCGGCACTGAATCCCCGGTTGGGCGTCCCGTTTTCCATCAGCGCAGCCAAGATGGCCAGCCATCGCTCCTGCTGTCTTCTGGGAAGATCAAGCTTTGCTATTTTCTCTCTGGCCTCATCCAGATTACGGACAAGAGGAGTCCCCTGGAATACCCGGGTGTTGTTTTCGTTACGCTCCAGATATCCTCCTCGTTCAAGCCAGGATACCGCGGTCCGCACGCGGGTGTCGGCGTCCTGATATTCATCCGGATCAAGATCGACCACCTCCTGCCGCATGAGCTCACCGGTGGTGAGTACCACCTGCTCTTCTCCCTTTGCAGCATAACGCAGGCCGCGCAGAAACTGGGCAATTTCGCGTCGGGTTAGTCGTGACATCGAGCTTAAGGTGAACTGGGTTTCGATATCCTGGTCGGTAAAAATCAGGATGCATTCGGCTTCATCACGATCCCGCCCGGCCCTGCCCGCCTCCTGAAGATAATTTTCCAGTGAGCCGGGAATATCATAATGGATGACCAGTCGTACATCGTCCTTGTCTATGCCCATACCGAATGCATTGGTGGCACAGATGACAGGGGTGTCTCCGGCAATAAACGCATCCTGGATACGTTTTTTTTCCACCGGATTCAGGCCCGCATGGAAGGCTTCTACAACAAACCCTTCTACCTGAAGGAATTCAGCCAGATCCTCGGTGCCTTTACGACGGGCACAGTAAATAACAACACTGCCTGGTGGCTGATAGCGAACCCGCAGCAACTCTAAAACGGTCTGTTTTTTGTCGTATGGGTCAACGGGCCGTACCTCGTAGATGAGGTTGGAGCGCTCATGTCCGCCCTCGAATTGCATGATTTTCAAACCCAGTTCCCGCCTGAACATATCAATTATCTCGGACTTGACATCCTTTTTGGCGGTGGCGGTAAAGCACTGAACCGGTGGAATGCTGCTTTTTTCCTTTTGGGCAAATTCTCTGATAAAGCGGACCGAATAAAGATAGTCCGGTCGAAAATCATGCCCCCATTTGGAAAGACAATGGGCCTCATCAAAAATCCAGGCACCGATTTCCCTCTGGCGAATGGTGTTGATGAAAGATTTGTTGCGCAACTGTTCAGGGGAAACATAGAGGATACCGATGTCACCAAGACGGATACCTTCAAGAACAACTCCACGTTCAGGTAAAGTCAACATCCCGGAAAGGGCAGCAGCGATGCCGGTACCGGTCTGCCGGGAAAAGTTGTCCACCTGGTCTTTCATCAGGGCCTGGAGAGGCGAGATAACAATGGTCAGGGCGTTACGCCGCTGGTAGCGCATAAGAGCGGGCAGGAGATAACAGAGGGACTTGCCGCCACCGGTGGGCAGGGTGGCGAAAAGCGATGCATTTGCGGCCGCCGCTTTGACTATTTCCTCTTGCAGGCTCTTGTTGTCGACGGTGGCAGGTGTTGGTCGAAAATCATCAAATCCGAAAAAATCCTGCAGAAAAATTCGGGGATTATGGTTCCGATTACAGTAGTTGCATTTAGGACTGCCACATGGGCATTCCCGCAGCTGGTGCAGCATCGACACCACCTCGGGAAAATGATGTCGAACCCATGGCGGCAGCACCGAGTTCCCCCCGGCCACGCTCAGCCAGGCTGTTACATAGGAAAGAGGTGAAAAAGCGGTTTGGCCGTCAAAGATGTGATCGACCCAATGTTTTCGGGCTTTTTCACACACTTTTTCCTGGAGGAAACGGGAAAAGGTCGCAAGAAGATCGTCCCCTTCAAGAAGAGGTACCCCCATTGAGAAAAGGGCTGCGGACAAGCCTTGCAATCTTGGATCAAGATGGAAAAATCCGCGATAGAGAAGTGGTGCGTCAGCCCCCTGTGCCAGTTGTCCGACAAAAGCCTGCCATTGTTCGGCAAAGACCCTTCCGGCAAGCTTGGCGTCTTGCGCCGGATTATTTACACTGTCCCTGACGAGTTGATAGTCTTTTACCAGCCGATGGTAAGGATTTTCAGGGTAGGCAAGGGGGGAAAGGTAGAGGGTGTCGATGGCCGGTTTACGCAGAAGGCGAAGCTCTGGAGCAACCTGAGCCAGAGAGGGAATATCGTGGGCAAGAATATTGTGGCCGAGGATGAAGTCCGCACCGGATGCAAGGGCGTCAACATCTGCCAGCTGACGTTTGCCGATTTTCTTTCCAGGTTCAATCAGGACCTGTTGCCCACCAAGGACTGCGCCCAGGGAATAGATTTCGTTGTTCTCGTTGATTTCAATATCAAAGAGAAAACAGCGCTTGAGAAATCCCCCGCTATCCTTGGGCATTATAAATTTAATCCCCCTCCGGACATCACTCTATAATCAAGGCCGGCTTGAACACGAATCAGATACATCTCGACAATCATTATCCGCGAGGTACTTTCTCCTGATGACCCGGTGCAAGGAACACAATCGTTCACAGGACGCGCCCGGCAGCATAATATGCGCCTGCAGGCAAGCCTTGAGGGGTCCTTAAAAAATTAGGATTTTCGTTCGAGATCAAGGCATGCGAATAATTTTACCACAGGCAGGATATTCCCAGGATAAAATTTTGAGTATAACGCCGAGATTGGACGAAAATACAATTTTTCAAGGTAGCCTTGAGTATCACCGGAAATGTAACAGAGGGCTGATCGTAAACAGCCGCCTATGGCGACGTACACAAAATCTTACAGCAGTTTACGTAGCCTCTTGTATCCGGCCTTGATTTCTTCAGCTGCCAGGGACAGGGCTGCCCCGGTATTTTCAGCGGTCTTGCCCGCTTCATCGGCCAATGGCTTACAGTCGTCGAGAAACGTCTCCCATTTGTTCTCCAACTGCTCCAGTTCATCTTTTGCCTCTGCCTTGCCCAGGTGGGCCTTAAGCTTGATCTCATCCCGTAGCTGCTCAATGGAGGCTTTCAAGTTGTCCAAACTACTTTTGGTATCACTCATTGCTCACTCCTTTTCATTGTTCAACGGTTATCGGTTGATTACTGAAAAAAGAACACAGCTCAGATGATCCTAGCCCAAAAAATTTAAACTTGCATCATTTGTGCAACTTCGGCGATACGTCTGCCAAGGTTTTTTGCGGTAGAAATTCCTGTTGTGTCACTTTGATAGCCATCGGGGTGGTTTGCCCAGGCAGCACCGCCAAAATGATCGCCATCACCGACAATGATCATGTCGTGGATCATCATAGCGGCATGAACTGCCTGAATAGTTAACTCCTGGCCTCCGTTACGCGAACCACCCACGGTTATCACTCCACCGAGTTTGTTTTTAAACATGAACCCATTGCGCCGGAAAAGAACTGTCCGATCAAGAAGTGCCTTGGCCTGGCTTGACATACATCCCATATACACAGGAGTTGCCATTATGATTCCTGCGACTTTGGGGTCGGCAAGCTTAGGAATAAGTGGTTGGTAATCATCCTGTTGGCTACATAGCACGCCTTTTTTGCATGAATCACAGGCAATGCAACCATTAATTTTTAATGGTGCAAGATCAATTAATTCCACCTCTATACTCTTCCCCGAGGCCTCCGCGGTTGTCTTGAGCTCATTAAGACATTGTTCCAGGAGAAAATGGGTGGACTTGTTTGGTCTAGCACTAGCCGATATACCTATTATTTTCATTGCCTATATTTCCTTTTGTTATCGTTTTTTTGAGGTTAATGCGACCGATTAAAGTAAAGTTATTAGTAAAGGGGTCAAGTCCCTCGTTGACCTTTTTCAAGCATTTGCTCTATCTTTTTAAGCTGTTTGGCAAATGCTTTGTCATTTGATTTTCGGTTTTTAACCCGATCTACTATGCTACTCACCGTGCTGTAATTGGCAATGTCAAAATAGCTGCCAACCCCGGCAAGGGTTTCAGTGCTGTACTTACGGAGGAAATATACAGCGGTATCTCTTGCCGGATTCCTATTGCCTCGTCTGGATTTCATCATGCCTCGTCTGGATTTCATCAGCGAACCCTTCGTAGTTTCAAAGCACCTACAGACAGCGTCGAAGATGTCTTCAGGCTCCGGGGCCAGAAAACGAGATTCAGGTATCTCCCTATGGAACCGGAGATCCGCAAATTTTTCTTTTACCCATTCTTTAAAATCATCGCTTCCAAGTAAAGAGGGTAACTTTTTCTTTGCATAAAACGTGTCTATCTCTTCAGGTTCTTTTTGTGATACAAACTCAAGATAAGCTTTTTGCGCCCGCCCTGCCTTTTCTGAAAACATGGACAACATAAAATCTTTGTAAAGCCAGTTCCACTTCTTTGCCCTTGATGTGTATCCCCTATGGCTGCTCCACTTGAAATCATCCAGTGTCTTTACCAAGCGGGCTTTTAATGGATTTCTATGGATATAGCGTAAGACTTCAAGCAGGTAATTGTCGCCGCCAATCACTACAGCCTTGTATCGACCTCGAAACAACTGGCCATCTTTCTTGTGCAGCCGGTTATAACGCTGAGTATAAACACCGTTGATATGTCGCATACATCGGGAAATATTGCCGTCAGGCGTATGAAGGAGGAGGTGATAATGGTTTGGCATCAGACAGTATGCCGCAATCTGCAGATTCCACATTTCAACGGCTTCACACAGAACCGCAATAAATAATTCATAATCCTCAGCGGATGAAAAAATCTTCTCTCTTCGTCGGCCACGGTTCATAACGTGATACCAGGCACCGGGATATTCTATTCGTAATGGTCTGGACATATTCCCCTAGTAATACAATACAATTAATAAGTCAACGAGAGACTTGACCCTTATAATAAACCGATGGGCAATTGAAATGATATGCGTAAGGAGGGCACCAACGAAAAAACCCACTCAAAGCTAGGCTAAGAGTGGGTATATATATAAAAACGATTCTTAACGAAAAGAATCATATTTTTTTTGGTGGCGATGCAGGGAATTGAACCCCGGACACTACGGATATGAGCCGTATGCTCTAACCATCTGAGCTACATCGCCATATATATAAAACGGTTCACTTGAACCGTGCCAATATTCAAAATTTATCCCTGTTTGTCAACAGGAAAGCGCAGAATTCATCCCTTGATGAGACTTTTCATTGCTGATGGCACAAAAAAGAGGCCCTTTCTCCACAGAAAGCGGAGAAAGGACCCGGGCATAACGAATTAGAGGAAACAGGGCTTACATCATTCCGCCCATGCCACCCATGCCACCCATGCCACCCATGCCGCCAGGAGGCATACCGCCCATAGCGCCTGCACCAGCATCATCTTCCGGCTCTTCGGCAATCATGCACTCGGTGGTCAACAGCATTCCGGAAACGGAAGCCGCATTCTGCAGCGCGTAACGGGTTACCTTGGCGGGATCAATAACACCTGCAGCAATCAGATCACCATACTCTTCAGAGGCTGCATTAAAACCGTTAGGTCCGTCCATCTCTTTTACATGCTCAACAATAACGGAACCTTCACGACCGGCATTGCTTGCAATCTGGCGTACCGGCTCTTCGAGAGCACGACGGATAATATCTTTCCCCAGAGCTTGCTCACCATCAAGAGAAAGGGTGTCCAAGGCCTTCAGGCAACGGAGATATGCAACACCGCCGCCGGGAACAACACCCTCTTCAACAGCAGCGCGGGTGGCGTTCAGTGCGTCTTCAACACGGGCTTTTTTCTCTTTCATCTCGATTTCGGTAGCAGCACCGACATTGATGACGGCAACGCCACCAATCAGCTTAGCCAGACGTTCCTGCAATTTCTCACGATCATAGTCGGAGGTGGAATCATCAGCCTGGGTACGGATCTGCTTAACACGAGCGGCAAGCTGTTCTTTGTCCCCTGCACCATCAATAATTGTAGTGTTGTCCTTATCAACAACAACACGTTTGGCGGTTCCGAGATCGTTGACTGTTACATTCTCAAGCTTAATGCCAAGATCTTCGGTAATAACCTGTCCACCGGTCAGAACTGCGATGTCTTCCAGCATGGCCTTGCGGCGATCGCCAAAACCAGGAGCTTTAACAGCGGCAATATTCAGGGTACCGCGCAGTTTATTGACAACCAGAGTTGCCAGGGCCTCGCCGTCAATGTCTTCGGCGATAATGAACAACGGTTTGCCCATTTTGGCTACAGACTCAAGAATCGGCAGCAAGTCCTTCATATTGGAGATCTTCTTCTCATTGATGAGAATCAGCGGATCTTCCATGTTGACTTCCATCCGTTCCGGATCGGTCACAAAGTAAGGGGAAAGGTAACCGCGATCAAACTGCATACCTTCAACCACGTCAAGGGTAGTCTCCATGGACTTGGCTTCTTCAACGGTGATAACACCCTCTTTACCGACTTTATCCATGGCCTCGGCAATGATGTTGCCGATGGTCTCGTCGTTGTTGGCGGAAATGGTTCCAACCTGAGCAATTTCTTTTTGCTCTTTTGTCGGGTTGGCGATGTTGGCCAACTCGGCAACAACGGCCTCGACAGAGGCATCAATACCACGCTTGATTTCCATAGGGTTTGAACCGGCGGCAACCATCTTGGCACCTTCACGGTAAATGGCCTGGGCCAAAACCGTGGCGGTGGTGGTACCGTCACCGGCAACATCAGAGGTCTTGGAAGCAACTTCCTTAACCATCTGTGCGCCCATATTTTCAAACTTATCATTAACCTCAATCTCCTTGGCTACAGTCACACCGTCTTTGGTGATAACCGGCGCGCCAAAAGATTTTTCGATCAGCACATTGCGGCCTTTCGGACCAAGGGTAATTTTGACGGCATTTGCCAAGGTATTTACACCGGCCAGCATGGCCTCGCGAGCCTTGCCACCGTACTTTAATTCTTTTGCAGACATATTGTATTCTCCTTATATCGCTCTAGTTTCTGTCGCTTGCCTACTCAATCACGCCAAGAATATCATCTTCACGCATGATCAGATAATCTTCACCATCCAGCTTGACGTCAGTTCCACCATACTTGGAAAAAAGGACACGGTCGCCGGCCTTGACATCCATGGCAACACGCTCACCAGCATCGCTGAGTTTACCGGGACCAACAGCGACGATTTCGCCCTCGGCCGGTTTTTCTTTAGCAGAATCCGGAATGATGATTCCACCTGCTGTTTTTTCCTCTCCTTCCAATCTCTTGACCAGGATACGGTCATTCAACGGACGAATATTCATGGACAATCCTCCCTATTTAAGTTGGGTTAATTAAAATGTTTGAGCCGGAAATACAATTCGTGTCCAGCTACCGGCTCAAGCCACATCTGCTGGACGGAAACGAAGTTTCAGTCATCAAACTGCGCAAAACAATAGTGATGGTTTTTGAAAAATCAAGGGCAGGGGCGGAAAAAAAATCTCCGCCCAATACACTGAAAAAAAAGGAAAAATTAAAGTAAGAAAAAAAAAGATTATCTTAGGCTACTCTAACCATCCAGTTGTGGGGGTCTTCCTGTTCTCCAAACTGAATAGCCTGCAACTCGTCAAAAAGGCGTTGTGCAATCGGCCCGGTGCTGCCCCCATTAACTAAAACCGACTTTCCTTTATAATTGAGTTCTCCAAGGGGAGAAATAACCGCAGCAGTGCCGCTGCTGAAAACCTCCTGCAAGCTACCGTCTTCAGCAGCCGCAATCACCTCATCGATACTCAGCATGCGTTCATTTACCTGCAGGCCCCAATCTCTTGCCAGCTGCAGAACAGAATCTCTGGTAATTCCAGGCAGAATGGTTCCACCAAGGGGCGGGGTCGTCAACTCGCCATTTATAACAAAAAAGGCGTTCGAGGTGCCGACTTCCTCTATATATTTATGCTCCAGCGCATCAAGCCACAAGACTTGGCTAAATCCCTTTTGCTGTGCCTCCGTCAGTGCCTTGACGCTGGCGGCGTAATTTCCCGCTGTTTTTGCCTCCCCTACGCCACCGGGGACAGCCCGGACATAGGTATCTTCCACATAAATCTTGACCGGGTTAAATCCTTCGGCATAGTAGGCGCCGACCGGGCTTGCGAGAATAAAAAAGATATATTCCTGCGAGGGGCGCAGGCCCAGCGCCGGTTCAGTGGCAATCATGGTCGGCCGCAAATAGAGCGTCGCCCCCGGGGCAGTAGGTATCCATTCGCGATCAAGGTAGACCAGGGCCTTAATGGCCTGCAGCATGCGGTCAACAGGAAGCCGAGGCATGCACATCCTGACTGCGGATTTATTCATTCGTTCTAAATTACTTTCCGGACGGAACAGAAGAGTCTCTCCACCTTTGCTACGGTACGCCTTCATCCCTTCAAAAATCGCCTGACCATAGTGGAAGACCATTGCTGCAGGGTCAATGGCAAAATCTTGATAGGGGTGGATTTTTGCATCATACCAGCCCCGCTCACGACTCCAGTGCATGACAAACATATGGTCCGTAAAATACTGACCAAAACCAAGCGACTGCTGATCAGGTTTTTCTTTAAGCTGTTCAGGTGCCAATTTATGCACTGTTATTTCAAGATCCGTAGTCAACATAATCCTTCCTACCCGTTATTCTCTGCGATAAATCTAAGGCCCTGACCTTCAAGATAGCGAAAAATATGCTCAGGGATACATCACGCAATTCTATTTATTTTAAGGCTACCTTTAAGTTAACTGATTGTCATCCTTGCTCAAAAGAGTGGAAAATTCAAGGGATTGCTCCAGTTTACAAAAAGTATCAAACCAACAGCTGATCATCGTAATTATTTTCTGTTTGCATAAGAGGCCAGACATATAGTTTATGTTTAATTTTTTGCCCAAGCAGGTACAATACGGGCAAAATGGAATTCAACACAAGAGATGTACATGTCAGCAGATAAGCCAGAAAAAAAGGATAAACAGTTCGCAAACCAGAGCCAACCGGTTTCGGATACTGTCAACAGTATGCTGACAGCTCTGCAGGCAAAATATTTCCTTATGCTCTTCCTGCTCGTCACACTGCTCTTGGCTTCGGTGCTCTGGCCCTTCTGGCAACTGCTTATCCTGGCCTTTCTCCTGGCAGGAATCTTCCGTCCTGTTCACCTCTGGCTCTGCAAGTGGGTTTCGCCGTGGATGGCGTCCTCCCTCACCTGCGCCCTTATCGTCCTTATCGTCTTTGTCCCGCTGACCTTTTGTATCGGGGCCCTTTCCTCAGAGGCCCTCAACCTTTTTAACTGGAGCCGAGACAGCAACCTGCTGGTCAAACTTCAACAATCCTTACAGAATAATACATTGGCCGGACGGGCACAAGAGCTACTCGCTGGTTTCGGCATAAATTTTGAGCCCTCTGACGTTACCCGTTTGATTTCCGACCTGAGTAAAACCGCCGGCCTGTTTATTTACAACAAGGCCTCGGGTTGGGCTGCCAACATCATGAATTTTGTCTTCCAGTTCTTTATTCTGATCATGGTGATTTTTTTCCTGCTGATCGAGCTCGACCGGCTCATCGAATTCCTCATTCGACTCTCCCCGCTACCACCGGAACAGGATCAGTTGCTCATGAAAAAATTCATGGAGATTTCAGGCGTTATCCTGGTCGGCAACGGAATAAGCGGGGTGTTTCAAGGGATACTGGGTGGACTGTTTTTCACCGTGCTGGGTTTGAACTCGCCGGTGCTCTGGGGAAGCGTCATGGCGGTGCTGGCCTTTTTACCCATCTTCGGTATCGGCGGCATCCTTGTTCCCACCGCCGCCATTCTTTTTATCAACGGCCATTCAGCTCAGGCCATCATGACACTGTTGTTTTATTTTTTCCTGGCCTTTTCTGTGGAATACCTGTTGAAACCGAAATTTGTCGGCAGCCAGGTCAAGATGCACACTATCCTGGTATTACTCGCTATTCTTGGCGGCATGAGCCTGTTTGGCATCCTGGGCATCATCTACGGGCCACTCATTGTAACCGCTTTTCTCACCCTATCGGATATTTATCTCAAGGAATACAAGCCAACCATTGACAATGGCAGTGGCAACCAATACCTCAACCAACCCGTAACTAAAGAGTAATACCCGCCCGTACCCTTCTTCTAATTAGGGCTTGGCACCTGACCTATCTCATGGTCGCAAACGAGGCCACCTGCAGACCTCTTTCCTTAGCAGCAGCCCTTTAGAACATTCCGCCCAGTAATAGTGTTAATCCAGGAACCAACAATTGCGGCAGCACATCCGACGCCGGGAGTGACGCTTATTGCGTCAACCGGGCAGTTTTTTGCGCAGGCACCGCATTCCATGCAGGCATCAAGATCTCGAATAACAGCCTTTTTCGCCTCCATATCAAAGATGCGATGGGGACAAACTGTATTGCAGTTACCACAACCGATACAGGTTTGCTGGTCGAGCTTAAGCGTAGCCAGACTTTCTATATACCTATAATCTTGCATAATATTCTCTCAATATGAGGCCGTGAATGGTCCGACCAACCAAAGAAGGAGGGCGATGATCGTTGCTAAAACCTGGATTGGAAGCCCCCGACGCATTTCATATTCAACGCCGGTGGGCGAGGTATAAGGAGTGCAGCCGGTAAAATTCATCGCCAAGTAGGAGCTGACCGCACTCAGCCAGAAAAAGAGGGCCGCTCCATCGTAGTACTTCATCTCCCCAAAAGTCGTGAACCAAAGAACAGCTCCGACAGCCATGGCCGGCCACAATCCTTTTATCCAGAACTGACGTCCGGGCAGCCAGGGCAGCAATAACGGCGCCAGAATTGCTCCGCAACCAATGCCAAATAAGGTGGCATAAGCAATTGATAGCCCGCGTTGCCAAGCCATGGACAAGGAAAAAAACGTTGGGCCGATGCCGGACAACAGAAAGGCTGCAAAAGCAATAATTGCCAATGGCCACAGAAAAAGATACAGCTCTACCGGGATAAGGACCACCCGTTCCCGCATCGTGAATGTTACACTGCGCATAGCATCGCTCGCCTCGCCGTTATTCTGAAGAAAGCTTGGCAAATCTTGCGCCTGCACGGGTCCGAACAATACTTTAAAACCACATTCCTTTTGTACCTGGTGGGCGGCAACACCCGTGGCTCCGAGCTGCGGCAGGATCAGGGTACAATCACTGACAACCTCCTGGAGTCGACTCTGTTGGACACTGTACACAACCTCTTCGGTGGAAAAGGTTCCTTTTCCGGCAGCGCACCATACATTAATGCCCCTTGTGTCCGCTACCAGAAGCCAGGCATCGATTCCGTCCAACGCAAAACGAAGGACGTCAAAAGAAAGCTTATAATTGGCAGTCACCAGCACTGGTGCCCCCGGTCCTGGAGAACCTACCGCATACAGTCCGGGGGTGACCCGGTAATTATTTCTCGTCAGGCCGATCCTGGTGAGTATGGTTCCAATTCTATCGCCCATATTCGGTTCGGTTGCAACCTGAGGTACGGGACCGACGGGAGTAGAGATAAAATCGATGACAAAGGCATTGATGCTGTAACCTGCTCGCTCATGAATCCCCGACCGGGGTTCAGCTTTCGGCCCTCAGCAGGGAGCGTTATCCGCCGGATCCGAACACGTCACATCGCTCATTGGTTTCTGAGTGGGGAAGCCTTGAATAGGCATCAATTTATCTAGATCATCCGAATTATTCACAGTGGCCTCCCGTTAAGTGAAGATTCGCCGATCAGGTCAGCGACTGTTGCACCCAAAGCAAGCAAAACCTTCTTATCGACACAGTAGCAGGTCTTCTGCCCCTCCAGTTCACCCATAATCAACTTTGCCTGTTTGAGAATTTTCAGGTGTTGACTGACGGTGGATTGGGCCAGCGGCATGACCTCGACAATGCGACCGCAGATGCATCGCTCTTCCCTGATCAATTGTTTGAGAATGCTGATTCTGGCCGGATGAGACAAGGCCTTGCAGATGCTAGCCAGCTGCTGCTCATTCAAATATGGATCATTCATGGGTTCTCCGAAGCACTCTATTAATCGTTAATCGACGATACACGATTAACAGGCTGCTGGCAAATAAATAATGAGCACAAAAATTCAACCTACTCATTTTATTAATTCAGTAACGAGCAGCACATGCGAATCGCAGCCAGCACTATGACTACGGCAAGTATTCGTCTCAATTTCAGAATGGGTACGTGGGGGCTGATTCTCCCGCCAAGAGATGCAGCAGGAATAACAGTCAATACAATGGGAATTGTCAGGAGCCATTCAATTTGACCTGTCACAGCCTTACCGATGAAACCTGCAAGAGAGGAAAGAAAAACTATTGCTAAATTGCTGCCTATTGCAATTCTCGTTGGAATTTGAACATAAGAGGTCATCAACGGAATCAATATAAATGATCCCCCTTGTCCTACAAGTCCTCCGAGTAAACCGACACCGGATGCTGCCGTCACAGCTCTAAAACGGCTAAATTGCATAACTTCGACATCCGGTTTTTCGCTATCCTTTTTCACCGGCACCAACATAAGAAATGACGCCGCAAAAGCCATAGAGGCAAAAACGAAAAGGAGAAAATTACTTGAAACTAACCGTGCTCCGGCACCGCCCGCTAATGCTGCCAGAAAAATAGCGCTCCCCATGTATAAAGACAATCTGCTTGAGACAAAATGAAATTTATTATGGGTCAGAGAACCGGCAAGACATCCTAAGAGTCCCTGGACAATGGTCAACCCTGCCACTGTTTGCATGACAAAGGGTTCAACCCCAAAAAGGGGTGGAACGTAGAGCAGGAGAGGCGCCATGACAATGCCCCCTCCAATACCAAGCAAACCTGAAAGAAATCCACTGATTAATCCCAAGGTTCCAATTAACAGGTAGACCTCCATCGGCCTTATTCAACGACTACCCCTACAGGTTCATCGACAACTTCGCCAATCTTTACCGCTGCGGTCACGCCAGTGTTATGAAGAGCCCTTAAAAGATCATCAGCCTCAGCATTTGGAACTGCAAGAACGAGCCCCCCTGAAGTTTGAGGGTCGTAAAGTAGTTCTTCTTCTGCAGTGTCCAGAGAAACACTTAATTCAAAATTATGCTTAGCGACCATGGCTCGATTGGCCTTATTACTGCCGGTTGACTCCCCTTTTTTGTACATGTCCTTGGCATAAGGGTAAAAAGGAAGTTGATTGTACTTGATAACAACCTTTGCGTCGCAGCCATGAGCCACCTCAATTAAATGTCCGAGGATCCCAAAACCGGTGACATCAGTGCATGCATGGAGGTCGAATTGAAGTGCCGCTTCCATAGCGGCACCGTTTAACGCCGCAAGAGAAGGCAGAATTTCGCGTTCCAGATCTTTGTACATCAGCTTTCCTGAACGAGCTGCATTAAACAGGACCCCTGAGCCAAGCGGTTTTGTTAAGATCAAGGCATCACCAGGCCGGGAACCGGCATTAGTGATAACCCGATCAGGGTGCACCGTTCCATTAACGCAGAGGCCATACTTTGGTTCTTCATCATCAACGGTATGCCCCCCAACGAGACAAGCCCCGGCCTCGACCACTTTATCATGACCGCCGCGCAAGATGTCTTTCAACATCCCCATATCTAGCTGTTTAGAAGGAAACATAACCACATTCAACGCAGTCAACGGTTTGCCGCCCATCGAATATACATCGGAAATTGAATTGGCAGCGGATATCTGGCCAAACCAATATGGATCATCAACCGGCGGGGTTATGAAATCGACCGTATTGATCATGGCTATCTCGTCGCTGAGGCGATATACAGCGGCGTCATCAGCAGTTTCAATTCCAACCAACAAATTAGGATCAGATGGCGGAGTTAAGCCCTCAAGCGCGTCCGACAGATCCGTCGGACCAATTTTGGCAGCTCAACCACAGGTACGAGCCAACCCTGTCAGGGTTTTCTTTTTAAAAATTTGCATAACGCCCCCTGTTATAATTATTAAGTATGGATAATGACAAACCCATCAGATACCCTTATATTAAGAAGGTAGAGGAATTTGTCAAGACAAACTACTTTAGATGCTTTTAGATTACCCACAGCAAGGGTTCCAATGGGTCAGGAGGGAAGAGATATTTTTTGAACGCTGATCAATGGTTATGCTTTTTTTAAACGAGGAAAGTCGTTATTCTTCCAGAACTCACTGCTTCAAATTCAATCAAGCATCAGGGGTGAAGCCATAGAAACCAAACAACTGAAAACTTTCGTCGCCGTTTATAAAAGCTGCAGCTTCACAAAGGCTTCCGAGCTTCTTGCAATAAGTCAGCCGGCGATCAGTGAACACATAAAAACGCTGGAAAACAGCCTTGACTGCAAACTTTTCGACAGGTTGGGACGATCGATTCGACCAACTAGAAAAGCAGAAATACTCTACCCCAAGGCCCTGGCTATTATTGATGATCTGAATCAACTTGAAGAAGAGCTGATAGCCGAGGATCATAATGTTTCCGGTGAACTCATCATTGGCGCAAGCACCATCCCCGGCGCCTATATCCTGCCGCGCCTTGCCACCCTCTTCAAACCCGAACATCCAGAAATTTCTTTGGAAATTAGGATCTCGGATTCAGAAAAAATAATAGATTCCGTATTAAATCACGACCTGCTCATTGGTATTGTCGGCACCAAAATCGTCTCTAAAAAATTAACATTTTTACCATTTGCAGAGGATGAATTGATCTTGGCAGCAGCACCTGAGCGAAACATCGCCAATAAGGTATCATTACAAGAACTCCTAACGCTGCCTTTTCTTCTGCGGGAAAGCGGATCGGGCACAAGAAAATCCATGGAAGATTTCTGGATCCGGAATGATATTGAAATAAGTCAATTGAACAAAATAGCCGTTCTTGGCTCAAATACCGCCATTAAAGAAGCCATCAAGGCAAATCTCGGGGTATCGATTCTGTCTCGCCTTTCAATCTGTGACGAACTTGAAGCTGGAACATTACGGGAAATCGAAGTGAAGGGGTTAATCATGAAGCGAATGTTTTTTGTCATCACTCCCCTTAAGCGAACCCTGCCAAATCACTATAACGTCTTTCTCAAGCGACTCATGGCACGAGGGAATGTCAGGTACGGAACCAATGGGTAGAATAACAGGGAATACCCATCAAAATGTATCGGTACAGAGAGGGGGGGGGCGGGGGGATATTTAGGAAAAATCAGAACATTACCTATTTTTCATTCATCAATGTTACGCATGGCGTTCCTAATTCTTGCTACCCTGACAACCTCTTTTAGGTCATTTATTATTTGAGCGCCTAAGCTTATTTCTGGGGCACATTTTGCAGTAAACTTCAGGCAGGTGCCAAGTAAACAGCACACGGGGATAAAGTAGAGGACAATCCCTGAATAAAAGGTAAGTGGATAATTGAAATCGAAAATGTTCGAAGCTGTTATGGCTGTCAAGGTCATGATCCAACAAAGACGATGAAGTATGCCGTGGCCGTCGTAGAAATATCTCCTAATGGCCAAAGCTTGAACTGCAAGGCCAATCAGCAAGCAATTTATTAAGACACCCAAAGTTGATCTAAAAGATAGATACAAAAGGTTCTGATTGAGCTCTAAAAGGACAGGAAAAAAGTGTGAGCCTGAGTAATTCTTTACAAAGTAATATCCAACCTGGGTGTCTTTATAAAATATCCAGAGATAATTTACATATAATAACAAAATTGCATAGGCCAAAACTACGGTAACGAATTGAATCAAAAGGGTAATAAGCTGTTGAAGATCTCCCGACACCACCTTAAGATGCCAAGCTTGGCTTATTTTACCCTGTGCCTTAAGTCAGGCAAATCGTAATCTCCGGTATTAAAAAATTTTTCTTGTAGCAAAAAAGCTCTCTGAGGGTGG
>CALZIH010000057.1 GCA_945787305.1 uncultured Desulfobulbaceae bacterium
GTGATCAGGCGCTTACCAGCGAGGTGCTGCGCACGGCCAATTCGGTTTTTTTTAAAGGTCTTTCAAAAATCACAACAATACGCAATGCCATCATACGGTTGGGGATGAATGAAATAGCCAAAATTGCGTTAATGGCTTCACAAAAAAGCAACTTCACCTCGAAGAATCGAATCATTCACAGGATAATGCATACGCTGTGGAAACACTCTGTGGTTTGCGCTGTAGGGTCAGAATGGATAGCCTTGAACTGCGGCATGAAAAACAGATCGCAGGAGGCTTTTACTGCCGGTCTTTTGCATGATATGGGAAAACTCTATATCCTGATAGTCACGGAAGCTCTTATCCGTGCCGGTAACATCAAACAAATTCCCTCAATGACCATACTCCACGAAGCACTGGATAGCCTGCATACCCATTATGGTCATGAGCTTCTAATGAAATGGAATCTGCCGGAAGCATATGCTCACATTGCCCGCGACCACCACCTTGATGAATACGATGAGGATAATATGCTGCTCACTATCGTCAGGCTGGCCAATCTGGCGTGTAACCAACAAGGCATCGGTATAAAACCCCGTACTGAAGTCATCCTGGCGGCAACACCTGAAGCGGATAATCTGGGCCTGTCCGAGATTCAAATGGCAGAACTGGAAATCAAACTTGAAGATGCGATTTCCCTGGTTTAGCTCTTCCGTTCGCCTCGCCCGGATGTCCCCATTTATTTCACCCAACCTAACAGTTAGTCATGTGAACAAAAAAGCAGGAATTCTTTGCTGGTAAAGATAGTTGTACAAACAGTTCCCAGCGATAAAGCACCCCAATACGTGGGGAGAAACCCTCAATAAAATTAACTTGGCAAGAGAGATACCATGCGTTGCACTTTCCCCCAGAAAACACTTCAGGAAGTCATTACGTTCCACGGCCATAGCTGTCCAGGACTGACCATCGGCATCCGTGCGGCCGAACTGGCGCAAAGAGAGCTCGGCCAGCCGGAAGAAACGGACTTGGTTGCCGTCTGCGAGACTGACATGTGCGGTGTTGATGCCATCCAGTATCTCACCGACTGTACCTTGGGTACAGGGAAACTCATTCTTCATGATTACGGCAAAATGGCTTTTTGCTTTTATGATCGCAAGTCGGATCGGAGCCTGAGGGTACTGTTACGCGACGATGCAAGGGGCGAGTCGGAGGTAGAGCTCAACGCGCTGATGCAAAAAATTGGCCAGGGCAAAGCATCAACCGACGACCTTGCCCGCCATAGCGAACTGCGACAATCACTGATCGACCGTTTTCTTGAGCTGGACCTGGAAAAGATGTTCATCCTCCAATGGAGTAACGCCAAAGCGCCGCGCCCGCCGAGAGTTCTCGCAAGTCTGGCCTGCGCAGCATGCGGTGAAAAAACCATGGAATCACGCACCCGCCGTTTCGATGGTAAAACGTTATGTATCCCCTGCTTCAACGCAGTTGAGCAGAAAACATGATCAACCAGTGCAAGGGAGAAGAAGCGTAAACGAACGACGGTTCGACACGAGCTCAGGTACCCACTTCTTGGTGACTATGAGATAGGCAACAGCAACATGGTCTGTGTAAGAACGATAGCCAGTTACACTGTTAGCTACACACCGAGGTTTGCCCTACCGAAGTATTGCTTGAGAGCCTCTCGGTATTGCACACCCTTTCAAACTCCGCCGAGCAAGAAAGAAAGGCATCAACAACAGCCGGATCAAAATGAGCTCCTGCTTCCCTGAGAATATTGTTCAGCGCATGCTGGTGAGAAACCTGCTCACCATATTCGCCTGTTGAGGTCATTGAATCATAGGAGTCGGCAAGGGCAACAATTCGTGCAGCCATTGGAATTTCATCTCCGACCAATCCAAACGGATATCCGCTGCCGTCCCACTTCTCATGGTGAAAATAGGCAATATTTTTTGCATACTCGAGAAAAGCGCTGGTTTCATCCGATGTTTCCATGGCCTTTATTACGTCACCACCAATAATCGTATGTCTTTGTATCATATCCACATCTTTGTCGGTGAGCGGGTCGGACTTAAAGAGGATGGAGTCCGGAATACCAACCTTGCCTATATCGTGAAGAACCGATGCCATGGCCAGGTCCGCCGGCGCATTCCCACTCAATTCATTCTGATAGGCAAGACAACCTGACAACTCTACCGCCAACAGACGACTGAACTCACGAACTCGTTCCAGATGTCGATGTGGATTAATATCACGATGTTCAGACAATCTGGCCAGGGCCATGATGGCTGCGTTTTCCGTTTGTTTCCTGACCTGCAGACTCTGGCGTAGCTCCTGTTCCATTCGTTTTCTCAGCGATATATCACGAATGACCAACTGCAGACCAAGAACCTGCCCTTGCCGCTCCAGTTTATTACCGTTAATCTCCACATCAAGAATCACGCCTTCGGCAGTTTGCATTCTTGCCTGGTAGCCCCTGACAATCTCACCCCTGGCAACAGGAGCCAACAAGTCAAGACGCATTCTTTCTCGCTCTCCGGGTTCAACCAGATCAACCAGGTCGACATCGGCACCTTCAGAAAGAACCAAGTGTTCAAAAAAAGGAGGATTTGCATGGAGGAGCTCCCCCTTCTCACTGACAAGTATCACATCATCGGCAATATGTTCAAAGAGAAGCCTGAAACGTTTTTCCGAGCGTTGATGCTCCTCCGATCTTCTGGTCACCTCCTGCTCTAATAACTCAGCCCGCCAATCCAGTTGCTCTGCGGTTTCTTCTTCCTTGATGCGGAGGATAAAAGACTCTTTTCTGGCCGTTGTCTCATGCCAACTCTGTACAGCGACCAACAGAACAAAACCAAGCATGAAAAACAGATTATTCAAAAATACATAGCCTTGTCCATCCACCAGAGGACAGCAGAAATATACCGATAACAGATAGAAGACGATGCCGGCGAAACCGCTTACCAGGACCTGGATTATGGACAGGGGAAGCAAAGCGGTGAAGATGACGATAGCAACGATAAATCCGGCAAAATACGGGGAGCCAACGCCACCCATACGTGCAACCATCAGGGCCCAAACAAGAAGGGAAAAAACATACGCGATAAGGGGAATACTAACGGCATATTGCAGACCCACATCCTTATAATTTAGATAAACAAGAAGTAGGAAAAAGCCATTAACCGCTAACCGGTACTGTAAAAATTCAAAAAACGGCCCTGGAACCAACAGGTAATCCAAGAAGGAAAAGACAAAGAACAACAAAACAGAGAGCAGCAGAACGTAAAAACCGCGATGGTGATACAGCAGTTGCAGCTCGTTTAAGTATCGCGTCTTTTGCGATTCTGTCATTTCCGAATATGCCATACCCTACTTCAGGAGTATCTCCATACGAATCTGCTTAAAACTATTCTCTTGATCGAGAAAAGCGTCAACCACGTCGGGATCAAAATGGCTGCCCCTTTTATTGAGAATAATCGTCTTCGCTTCATCATGACTATAGGCCGACTTATAGCAGCGTTTCGAGGTCAAAGCGTCATAGGCATCGGCAAGTGCGACAATCCTGGCCGCAAGAGGTATTTCAACCCCGGCCAGTGCAAGCGGATAACCGGTGCCATCCCATCGTTCGTGATGAAAATGGGCGATATCCTGACCCATGGTCAGAAAGGATACATCCCCGGCATCATGTTCCGCCTCGGCGAGGGCATTGCTGCCATAAACGCAGTGCATTTTCATAACTTCCATTTCTTCATCTGTTAACTTGCCCGGTTTCAGGAGGATGGCATCCGGGATGCCGACTTTGCCGATGTCATGAAGAACGGATGATAAGGTTATATCCTCGAGAAAAGACGGGGTAATGAGATGCTGCATACCGGGTTTCTCTGCCAGCACCCTGGTGAGAATCCTTGTGTATTCTCGAATACGTTCAAGATGTGCTCCGGTATCCCAATCACGGTACTCTGCCAGTTTTGCCAGACCGAGAATTGCCGTACGTCTTGATTTGTCAACCAGCCTGCTTGATTCAAGCATCTGCTGTTCCATATCTTTACGATCGGTAATATTACGCAGTACCAGCTGACAGCCTGGATCATCCACTCCAAGGTTGACCCAGTTCCCACTCATCTCAACAGTCCACACTTCACCTGCAGCAGTCTGCACCTGCACCTCAACCCCCAAAAAAGGACGCCGATGGGCAAACTGCACGAGAAGCTGTTCAACCATCTTGGTTCGATATTCTGGTGCAAGAAGATCAAAAAATGACGGAAGCGGTGCGGTATCATGTCCTAGAGCAAAAACTTCTGCACAGCGTCGATTAAACAGTTGCATACGTCCCTGAACGTCCACCACAACCACTATATCTTCTATGTTTTCATAGAGTTCGCTATATCTGAATTCTAAGTCTTCAATCTGTTCAAGCCGATGTTGGACAACATGCTCCAAGTCGCCGGTATATGTACTCAATTCATCCTGCAATTTCCTGACGTTTGCCCTTCCCTGCCAGATTGCCCGTCGGTTCTTCATATCATCGTAACATTTAACCGTGGTAGCAATAAAGATGGCGAAATAGAAAAACGTATTGTTGACAACATACACAACTTCTCCGTTTGCCAAGGGTAAATCAGCTATCATCATCGTAGCTATATAGGTCAGATACATTGCTAAACCAAGACTGATAACCTGGTATACAGAGAGGGGCAAAACGGAAAAAACAAAGGCCGCGACAAGGACGATTCCAATGTAATATTCGGAAGTATAGCCTCCAAGTTCGAGAATCATCAAACTAATCGTCAGACTGGCACAGATAAGGGAAACGGCCATGAGAAGATGAGTATGCCGTTGCAATAATCGAAAATGAAGGAGGCCGAGGCAGATCAGCAAAAAACCAACAAAGATAATGCGATAAGAGATAAAACGAAAAAAATGCTCTCGATGAACGAGAAAATCGAGAGCCGCAAAAAAAATATAAAAAAGAATGCCCAACCAGAACACCATGACGGCCCTTTGTGCAAAGAGCGAGTCCACTTCAGCATAGAAATCTTTTTCGCTGTTTCGTGCCCAGACCATAAGGAATCAGTCCTTAACGGCAAGAGCAAACAGGTTCACCCCTTCCTCTTCGCTCAATACTTCTAGTTTGGGAAAAGGAGTGTCGGCAAACAGCTGTTCAAGTTGCATTCGGTCGCGATAGATGAGTTCCCAGCGCAGAATCCGATCCATAAAGACGGCATCCTTATGTTGGGCATAATTGCCGAGGATTATCGTCCCTCCAGGTTTAAGGTGATGGTAGCACTGCGTAATAAGGGCCTTGAACAGCCGATCATCGAGGTAATCACACAGTCCGGCCGAGTAGATGATGTCCTGCTTGGCAATCTGGTGTTTTGCCCTCCCCAGTGACCATTTTATGACATTTTCATTCATCAGCCGGATGGAAGCACGGTGGGAAAAGGTGTTGACATATTGATTGGTATACTGCAGGGCCTCTGAATCAATATCCACACACAGGGCATCGATAAGCTCGCTGTACTCACATCGGCTCAGAAAATCAAAAAGCTCTCTATTTGGACCGCAGGCCAAATTCATAATAGCAACCCGTTCACCTCGCTGGGCGAGTGGCGTCGACAACCGCTCAAGTTGTTCAGCCAACAGCCGGCGGCGGCCTCGAAGTGCCTTTGAGGCCGGCCGCGTGAGGCAGAAGGCATCGACCAGCTCTCCGAGAATACCGTCCCCTTCCGGAACATCCTTATACACATGTTCTATCATAAGAAAATCGCCGGCATACCCCTTTGGTTTATGATAGGTACGTTCGGCATAATAACTGCGCATAAAATAGGGATAGATCTCCTTGAAAATGTACCCCCAGAGAACATCTTCATAGCCACTGCCGGATATCTTTTCCTCAAACAACGGCATTTCATCAACCAGGGCAGTCAATGCCGTAAAACACTGCTGTTCCAGCTCGGGGTCACGACGTCCCTGGCTCGAACATTCCTGGAGTGCAAGGGAAAGGTTAAAAAGCTCCATGGAGGCCTTTTCAACCCGTTCATGGACAAAGTGCCAGAGTTCGGAATTGATCAAACTGGCCGGCAGGGGCCTTGCTTCGGTATACTTGCAGGAGCGGCGACTGGCGAGGGTATCGGCATAGGCTGCTATGGGCGAACTTTCCCCTGCAATACGACGAAATTTCGTACAGATCCGCCTGGTCAGGTAGGTCAGGAAATCAATATATTTCTCCGGCTCTTCCTCTCGAAATGTATCCATCACCTCCTGATCAAAGATTGCAACCTCCACCTCATCAGAGGCAATTATGGTTCGCACCCTGGACCCTTTATCAAAAAAGCCGACTTCACCAAAGAGTTCACCCTCCCCAATCAGGGCAACGGTAATTTTTGTCTGCCGGGCACCAAGATAACTAACCTCAACAGTTCCCTTGCGAACATAATAAAATACGTGGGATCCGGTTTCCGGTGAAAGAACAGATTCACCACCCGCAAAAACAGACATTTTTGCAAAAGAAAGGGCAAGGAAAACAGGTTCCTGATCACTGGATAACGGTTTCGTCACGGGTGACACTTTCATAGCATGTACCTCCCAAGGGCAAGCAGCCCGTCTTCATCACATAAATCGACATGGAACATGGTGCCAGCACAACACAAAGAGCAAAGCAGCGCCCAGATTACACAGGAAATCATGGAGCGCAGAGGAGAACACGCTCGCAGCCATACACGAAGTCTTCACTGTTCTATACTCTATCGAAATAGTTTTTGGGCCTGCAGGTAAGCGAAGACTCCGGTTAAGCGGGCCCGGACTCCACGCTTATCTACGAGACTTCGACGCGGCACAAGTGCGGTCGATGCTTAGCGGCTTCGTAACAGATTACTTGTGAATACTACGGGCTAAATTATGCAAACCTCTCTATTACTCTTTCCTAGATGTATTATGCGGCACAAAAAACGACAATTCAAGAGATTTCACATGAAGTTGTCGCAAGATAGATAGAAAGAGAAGAGGAGAAATTAAGGGGTGTTGCGCCTACTGACATGCTGCCTGAAAACGGAAAACCGTGAAAACAGTTGCAGGAGAAGGAAACTTATCAACAGAGCCATTATAATCCGCACCCCGACAATGACAAAATAATTGGCACCAAAGAGGACGAAAAGAAGGGCATCTTCAATGATCGAATGACAGATCATGAGAAAAGTGGCAACAAAAAATACATCCCGTCGGCTCAGGTGCCCGTTATGTGCCTCACGGATCAGAATGCCAGCACCGTAGGTAATGCCAAGCAGTTGGCCGACGATAATGGAAAACGAGGTATTCACCTTTTTGCTGTACGCCTGCATGAGACGAGTGGATTTGATCAGATCCATAATGATAAGAATAACGGTAATGAGCAAAATAATTTTAAGCGAAAGAATACATGCCTGCACCAGAGAAGCCTGGAGCATGGAAAACAATGAAGCATATTCCGGCAAGGGAACCTGGTGCTTTTCGCCTGCAGTGGAAAAAATAGAGCGCGGCAGCAACATAACGGGAACCACTGTGACAAAAGCCATACTTCCGCGAAGAAAAATGGAGTAAAAATATGATATCCCTAACTGTTTCATGATAGCGGATTCAACGACCATGGAATGACAGACGCCAAGAAAAACGGCCAGGATTGTCCACTGATACGGATCGAGTCCCAATGGTGCGGCAAAGGCAATGGCAGCGTAGAGATTGAGCAGCACGCCTCCGGCAATGGCCATGGCCGTCTCAGCCGGCAGGTCAAGCAGAGAAGTAATCGGTGCAAAGAGAAAACTTATATATTGCAGCAAGTTAAAATAGAGCAAAAGGTCGGCAAGAATATAGAGGGGAACAATCAATTTTATGATCAGGATAGCGCTCTTCACTGAGGAACGCAGGCTTTCCGCCAGGATTTTTTTCATAATTCTTTTCCCCCGAAAAGGGTACTGAACAAGATTACCGGGGTGACCCTGCAGTCCCTGTTACCCATTACGCTTTGTGCCGCGATAGGTAAAAGCTTTGGCAATCATCTTAAAATAGCTGCCTTTGTCTATCCCGATCTTCCTGCCGCAGGAACAAAAAATACGTTTCTCTCGTTCAAAGACGTTATAGAATTTATCAATCCGTGTTTTATGACAACGCAACACCTCGCCCGGCCCAACTTTATCATATCGCCAGAGTTTCCGTTTACAGGCTGTACAGCGTAACACGAGCATGGTTTAGATTCTTTGTCGTAGTCGTTGAAGTTCTTCCGGATTGGAAAACTTAAAAACGCGAACCTTTCGGCTCCGGGGAAATTCTCGTTTGATCATGATCTTGAGGGTCCGGGCAAGATCAGCACTCTCTATGCAACAATCCTGTTCTGTAAAGCCGCGCTCTATCACCCGGTAGCCTCCTTCATGCCTGGAGATGAGGGCAATACTACGGTCTCGCTTATAGGAAAGCAGCTCCAATCCTCCGGGAGGATCTGTTTTATCGAGGATATTCATAACTTGACGGCGAAGAGAATCAATTGAAATAAGGGCCATGGCTTCTACTTGAATATTTTGCTGCAGGGATTGAAGATCTTTACCATAACAATGGTGTAAACAACAAGAAAGATAAGTATGAGAAGACTGAAGAGAAGAGAGCGTCTCCAGGATTTGACTTGCGCTGCATTCGTTCTTAAATGTAACCAATGCTGAAGTTTGATTGACAAAAAAAAACGGGTATGGTAGCAAGCACTGTCATGCCTCAATATAAGTTATTTATACTCCAATCCGTGTTTAATCCAAACAGCATGCATTAAACATTCGATCCTTTCTTCGGAATTTACCCATGACCACCAAGAAAAAAAATCCGCTCTGGGCATTTTTTGCCTCTGTTCAACTTGCCCTGTTTCTCCTCTTTGTTCTTGCGGGCACATCTATTCTCGGCACCGTAGTCCCACAGAACAAACCGCTGGCCATATATGCTCAGCAATACGGCCACAACATGGCCAACCTGCTGCAGCTTCTTGACATTATCGACATGTACAATTCCTGGTGGTTCCTCACCCTGCTCTGCTTATTCTGCCTGAATCTGATCATCTGCAGCCTGGAACGTATCCCCAATGTCATACGTTTACTCAAAAAAGACGACCTGGCCACCGACAGTGCGCGCCTGCGCAAGATGCCGATCAGAGAAACGCTTACCCTGTCTCAACCGATTGATCAAGGCATAGAAAGCGTTGCCGGGTTTCTTTCAAGTAAGGGCTGGAAAAGTAGTCAGCGAAAAAAAGATGACGGTGTGCTGCTTTTTTCACAAAAGGGTGGATGGACCCGCTTTGGCGTCTACATCGTCCACCTCTCGATCCTGGTCATTTTTCTCGGTGCATTGATCGGTTCCTCAGCGGTTGCCAAAAAGATCCTTCGTAAACCCGATTTTGCCTTTAAAGGCAGTGTGATGCTTCCCGAGACCCAGGATACAGATGTCATTTATGCCTTCCAGACGTCTGAGAAAATCGATCTCGGCTTTACGGTGCGGTGTGATTTTTTCACCATTGAATATTATGCCAACGGCATGCCCAAAACCTACCTGTCCAAGGTTACCGTGTTGGAAGACGGAAAACCGGTAACGCTTAAAGACGGCGAAACCGTCCATCTTCTTGAAGTCAACAAACCCCTCACCTACAAGGGAATCACTTTTTACCAATCATCCTACCAGCCCTATCAGGACTTTCTTGTACGCCTGACCAACAAAAAAACAGGCGTCAGCATGACCAAAATTATTCCGGCGGGCAAACAGATGAACTGGCAGGAAGGTGGGGCAGAGTACGGTATTCTCAACAAAAAAGCCTTTGGTGAATCCGTACAACAAATCAAGATTTGGTTCACCGACCGCCAGGCAGAACCCTCTACCTTCTGGGTCAACAACGCACAAGAAGCCATTATTAAACGTCCGTCTGCAGAATACAGCATGACGGTGAAACAGCTCTATGCTACAGGACTACAGGTTACCAAGGATCCGGGTGTATGGTTTGTCTATGTTGGTTGCGGCATGATGCTGATTGGCCTGTACATAGCCTTCTTCATGTCCCATCGGAAAATCTACGCCTTCATCCACGAAGAGGACGGCCAGACAACGGTCCTTTTCGCTGGCAGTGCCCACAAGAATAAGGTAGGCTTTGAAAAAACATTTACCGGGCTTGTTGATTCCTTCAGGAAAAAAACAGCCTGAACAACGGGTTGACGTCCTTATCCATTAGATAAACTGAACAAGATGGAATAACGCATGAACAGTTCTCTACTCTTTGGCATAACAACATTCTGTTATCTGTTTTCCAGTGCTTTTTACCTCGGCCTGCTTCTCTTCAAGAATAAGAAGGTCGGAACCGTAGGCCTTGCCCTGGCTATCATCGGGGTCGTCCTGCAAACGGTTGGTATAGGACTGCGCTGGTGGGAATCCTACGAATTGGGTATCGGCCACGCGCCGCTGACCAATATGTACGAATCATTGGTCTTTTTTTCGTGGTGTACCACCTTGTTTTATATCTTCATTGAATTCAAATACAAGGCCCGGTTGGTTGGTGCATTTGTCATGCCCATTGCGGTGGCCACTATGGCCTACGCCTCCTTATCCGCGCGCGTCAATCAGGAGATCAGCCCTCTGATACCGGCTCTGCAGTCTAATTGGCTTATCGCCCATGTGGTTACCTGTTTTATCGGTTACGGAGCCTTTGCGATAGCCGGTGGTCTAGGCCTGATGTACCTCCTTAAAAAATCAGCTATCGATAAGGGTAAGACTGAGGATTCGCTGACCGGCTCCCTGCCGGAACTCAGAATCATCGATGATTTAACCTACAAAACCATTGTCTTTGGTTTCCTCTGGCTGACAGCCGGGATCATCACCGGCGCCATCTGGGCAAATGAAGCCTGGGGAACCTACTGGAGCTGGGATCCAAAGGAAACCTGGTCTATCATTACCTGGTTTGTCTATGCATCCACACTCCATGCTCGATTTACCCGAGGCTGGAGCGGCAGTCGAATCGCCTGGTTGGCTATAATTGGATTTATTTCCGTATTCTTTACCTACTTTGGGGTTAACTACCTCCTCTCCGGCCTGCACAGCTACGGTTCAAGTTGATCAAAAGCCCTGCGCTGCAGTTAAAAAAACTACCAAGCCAAGGAAGGCAACAGGTTTTTATTAAACACTTTATTTTAGAAAAAATACTTTTTTCTCCTATCAGCCATATTGACAAGGATCGGGCAACACGGTATATACTCTAAATCTGAATCATCATTCATTATGGTACTCAATAAATCCGAAAGGGAGGAAAGCATGAAAAAGGTATTGATTTTTGGTGTTGCTCTGGCGTTTGTCTGCACCACAGGAATGGCAAGCATGTGCATGGCGGATAAGGGCCCGGCAGAGATCACTCTTGAATCCACCGTTGACCCCGGGAAAAAGCCCAAACCGGCAACCTTTCCCCATGCCAAGCATCAGGAAACATTGAAATGTGCGGATTGTCACCACGGTAAAGACGCAGACGGTAAGAAAGTCGCTTATACAGAAGGACAGAAAATTGAAAAATGCGAATCCTGCCATAACAGCAAAGCAGGAATGCCTAAAGGTCTGGAGACTTACAAAAACGCCGGTCATAAACTATGTAAAGAATGCCATAAGGCAAGCGGAAATAAAGAGCTGACCAAGTGTGGTACCTGTCATCCGAAAAAATAAAAAGTTACGGATAACAAGAGTTTAAAGTGGCTGCTTCCTTAATGGTTAAGGAAGCAGCCTTTTTTTATTCACCAAA
>CALZIH010000058.1 GCA_945787305.1 uncultured Desulfobulbaceae bacterium
AACGGCACACAACCGATGCCTTCCCGTACAGCCCGCAGCAGCTGGTTTCCGCAGTCCGCGAAGTGATACCCGAAGATTCAATCCTCTCACTGGACAACGGTATGTATAAAATCTGGTTTGCCCGCAACTACAAGGCAACCAGCCCCTCTTCCATTCTCCTTGACAATGCGCTTGCCACCATGGGAGCTGGTCTACCCATTGCCATCACCGCAAAAATGCTTTACCCGAAAAAAAAGGTCGTTGCCATCTGCGGCGATGGCGGATTCATGATGAATTCGCAGGAACTTGAAACGGCCATCCGCCTAAACCTCGACCTCATCATTCTCCTGGTGCGCGACGATGGCCTGGGGATGATCCGCTGGAAGCAAGCGAGCATGAATCTTCCGGACTACGGCCTTAAGTTCGGTAATCCGGACTTTGTCAAGTATGTGAACAGTTACGGTGCTCACGGTTACCGGATCACTCAACCGGGAGAACTCGAGACGACCCTCCACTCCTGCCTGGATGAGCCAGGAGTTCACCTTGTCGACCTGCCAATAGATTACTCTGAAAATGAATCCGTCTTGATTGATGAGCTCCGCCGCAAAACCTGCCTCTTATGAACATCATTGCGCATCAATGGTATCACTTGACACCGGCAAGGGAAACTTCTTTAATATAAGATGGTGCGGCCTCTTCTTCTCCAACAAACACAACATCGCAGACTTCGACCGATCTGCACGGTATGACAGCACAGCTCAAAAAATACACATTCACCCTCCTCTTACTCTGGTTCAGCGCCGGCATGCTTTCGCTTGCATGGAACATTTATGATAACCAGCAAGAACACAAGGAGTTGGCGTTACAGGCCACCCGCACCTTTCTCTCCCAGTTACAGAACACCAGGGCATGGATTTCGGCCCACGACGGAATATACGTTCCGGTTACGAAAAATCGACGACCCAGTCCACACCTCAATGATGATCCCAAACGCGACCTCACCACAGCCGGCGGCACACAACTGACGAAAATCAGTCCGGCAACCGTAATCAGAGAGTTATCTGCCATTACCAGTATAAATAAGGGGGCCGAATTTCACATAACCAGTCTTAATCCTATCAATCCAGAAAACCTTCCTTATGCATGGGAAAAGCCTTGGCTTCTTCAATTCTCTACCGATGCTAAAGAAAGAAGCACGATTGTGCGTGAAGATGGCAAAACAATATTCCGTTTTATGGCGCCGATCATTTCACAAAGAGACTGCCAGGCCTGTCATGTGGAAAAAAATTACCCCATCGGAGAGGTCCGAGGAGGTATATCCATAACACTCCCCATGGAACAAGGCGGCCTGAATTGGCCTCTTCTTCTCAGTCACTTTGGCCCCATGGCGGCGGGCACTCTGCTCATCCTCTTTTTCAGCTCGAAACTCAACGCCGGTAGATCAGAACTTTTGTCGCTCAACCAAAGCCTGATTGAAGAAATTCGACAGCGCAGAGAGGCCCAGGATAAACTGCAAGAGTCTAAAGATCAGCTTGAAACACGGGTCATGCAGCGGACCAGTGAACTTCGCCTGATGAACGAACAATTAGAACAAAAAATTCATCAACGGGAGCATATCGAAGATGCCCTGACCATGATTTATAATGAGTTCTATCAACTCTTTAACTCTGCCCCCGATGGCATGCTCGTGGTTGACGAAGAATTCAACATTTTACGTATAAATCAAGCCTTTGCGAGATTTATCGGCTTAGAGAGCAATAAAATCATCGGCCAAAAATGTTTCGATATTTTTTTCGGATCAACCTGCCATACCGACTCCTGCCCGCTGCAGGCTATTGTCGAGGGAAAAAGGCGATTTGAAGTGGAATGTGAGAAAAGGGTTTCAACAAAGGATCGAAACATCCCCTGCATTGTCACCTCAACCCCCTTTCGAGAAGCAGATGGCACCTTGATCGGTGCAATCATGGTCGCTATAGACATCACAACTCGTCGACAAACTGAACAGGCCCTGGAGGGATCAGCGAAAAAACTTAAGGAAAGCAACCAGGCTCTGGAGGACTTTGCCCATATCATTTCCCACGACCTGCAGGAGCCACTCATGCTGATCCAAGGTTTCAGCAACAGGCTGCAGGGAAAAGCCGGTGTTGATCTCAACAAGCAGTGTAATCGTTATATTGAGCAGATAAATTCGGCGGCCGGACGTATGCGTGAACTTATCACCGGTCTCCTGCTCTACTCCAGGGTCAGTTACAAGACCGAACCTTTTACCGAGGTCGACCTGTCGCTTATTATTGATGGAGTACTTGAGGATCTCGCCTTACAGACTGAGAAAAGCCAAAGTACGATTTTTAAAGACAAGTTACCTGTCATCTGGGGTGATCCCCTGCAGATTCGGCAACTCTTCCAAAACCTTATTGGCAACAGCTTAAAGTATCGCCGTAAAGACACCCCGCATGAAATGCATATCAAGAATCAGGGAATGGCGTATTGCAAGGATGGTTTGCGCTTCGTCCAGATATCCATCAGCGACAATGGCCTCGGCTTTAGACCCGAAGATGGCGACCACATTTTTGATATTTTTGAACGGCTCCAAGGCGACAAAAAAGAGGAAGGAACAGGAATCGGCTTGGCAATCTGCAAAAAAATTATCGAGCGGCACGGCGGCAGTATACGCGCAAGCGGTCAACCGGAACAAGGGGCAGAATTCACCATCCGTCTACCTCAAAAAAACAATATAACTTAAATAACAAAAGGTTAGTAAGCAGAAAGTCTCCAATATAGGTAAAAATACCTATACAATTTTGCGTACAGTTACCAATTGACACGCCCCCGCAACACTCTGTAGTATAAAAAAGATCACATAAATATGGAAGTGGAACGGAGGTAGCATTGGAAACAAAAATGAAAGCAACCATAAAGGCTGATCAACCTGAACGGCGTCAGTCGCCAAGACACAGTTTAACGGAAGGCCCCTTGGCTATTAACCCACATATTTTAGGCCCTATCCTGAACCTGAGCCTACACGGCATGATGTTTGAGTATAACGGCGACGACTTGAACAATGGCGAGTTGCTAGATCTCGGTATCTTTGACAGCGAATCGAAATTACTGCTCACAGGCCTGCAGACCAGGACAATTCGCGACCACATCATTAAAAACAAGAATAGTTTCCTTCCAATAATTCGAAAAATAAGAGCTGTTGAATTTCTTGCCCCCTCCGGTGAACAACTGCAACAAATCCGTCAAATCATAGCTGATCAAGGGATGATGTCATAGGAGCGCAAATTATTCATAGATACATCTCAACTGTAAGCGATTTCCCCCGAACCCTACAAATCAGGATTCTCCTACGCCGAAACCCTGCATACCTCTGGCTTGGAAAAAAGATGTCATCACATTTTTTGTAGGCAGGCTGGTTTGCATTTTCCTATAACCGCCATCCAGTATAGTTTCATCCTTACCGCAACGGTCCTTGTGCACCACCACGAGTAAAACTACTGTACCTCTTCCCCGTCCATCGTTATACTGAAAAAAAACGGCCCTGTTTCCATCTACTGAGAGCAAGGTATAACGCTCTCCCTGTACAGCACTTGATACCGGGGCAGGGAAATGATCAAACCATCACCGAATCAGCCATGGAACTTCATACCTGCGATCTCCCCGATGAAAACATCCTCTCTCCCTGCACAATCGTAATTTTTGGTGGTTCAGGAGACCTGACACAACGCAAACTTATTCCAGCTCTTTTTGCACTATTTCAGCAGGAAAGACTACCAAAACCGTTTACCATTATCGGGTGTGGCAGAACAGAACTTGATAATACAACCTACCGTAACCAGCTTTCCGATCATTACCGGCATGAAGGCAATGATCTTTCAGCCTGGCTTGCATTCGCAGCCAACCTCCACTACCAAACCATCGAATATACAAAAGAGAGTTTTTTTCAGCTGGCGGCCACCCTGCGAGACCTTGATCAGCGGAAGAAGACCATGGGGAACCGTATCTTTGACCTGGCCGTCCCGCCGCAGCTCTATCCGATCATCGCAACCCTCCTTGGTCAGGCCGGTCTGGCTAGAGAACATCAAAACGACAATGGTTGGGGTCGTATAGTTGTTGAAAAACCTTTTGGCCACGACTTAAACAGTGCCACGCAGTTGGATAAAGTACTGCACACCCATTTTCATGAACAGCAAATCTATCGAATTGATCATTACCTGGCAAAAGAAACAGTACAAAACCTGTTGATCTTCAGGTTTGCCAACACCATCGTCGAGCCGGTATGGAACAGGCATTATATAGAGTATGTTGGAATTACAGCCGCTGAAAAATTGGGGGTGGAAAACCGGGCAAGCTATTATGATAATTCAGGTGTACTCCGTGATATGTTTCAAAACCATATGATGCAACTACTTGTTCTCTCCGCCATGGAGCCTCCGTACAGACTCTCCCCTGATGCCGTACAGGACGAAAAGGCAAAAGTAATAAAATCATTGCGAAATTTCCATCCCCAGGGAAGCCGGCTCTGTTTGGGCCAATACGGACCAGGAACAATCGATGGAGATAAGGTGGTCGGTTACCGGCAGGAACAGGGTATTCCGGAACATTCCAAAACCCCGACCTTTGCCATGATGAAACTCTTTATCGATAATTGGCGCTGGCAGGACGTTCCCTTCTACCTGGTCTCCGGCAAAAGGCTCCCTCGAAAAGAAACTCGAATAGTCATCCAATTCAAAGAGGTGCCGCACTCCCTTTTCCAAGGCATGCTCGGTGACAGTATCCATGCAAACCGTCTGGTTATTGAAACCTTCCCGGAAGAGGCCATCCGTTTGAATTTTCAAACCAAAAATCCTGGCACCTCTGTTTGCCTCCGCTCCATGACCATGGATTTCTCCTACCATGAGCACTTTAAAAGTATCTCTCTTGATGCCTATGCCCGTGTCCTACTCGACTGTATTGGTGGCGATCACATGCTCTTTTGGCGCCAGGACGGTATTGAAGCATCCTGGGCGTTTTTAACCCCTGTTCTCGAAGAATGTGAGCGGCACTGTCAAAGTGGTAAATCTTTGCAATTCTACCCAGCAGGTAGCTGGGGGCCGGAAACAACGACAGACATGACACGTAAAATCATAACCTCTGCAGAATACAACAAGGCATCAAGCCTATAAATGTATGAGTATCTTTTGTATACTTGGCATGCCATCACCAGGTATTTGACAATATCACCCTGCCTCAAATCAGAGGGGATGGATCGGCAGCTATTGAAGCGGTGATGAAAATGTTCCCGTTGGCCCTCTCATCATATCTATTGGGAGACAAGCGCTGTAGTTTTAATTTTTCTTCCTGTTGTTTTCTGTTATAGTAGCACTTCATCCCCTTATCCACCTAGACTGTTACCATCGCATGCCTGTCTTTCAACTGCCCCGCGAAATACTCTTTCCTGACCCCGAGTTTGCCGAACCCGACGGCCTGCTTGCCGTTGGTGGAGACCTGTCTACTGAACGGCTCCTGGAGGCCTATCGCCAGGGGATCTTCCCCTGGTACTCCCAAGGCGAACCGCTTCTCTGGTGGAGCCCTGCGCCGAGGCTCATTCTCGTACCGGAAGAATTCCACTTGCCAAAACGTTTGGCCCGCACCCTCAGGCAACAAACATTTACCCTGACCGCTGACACCGTTTTTTCCCGGATAGTTACCGAGTGCGCGGAGACACGCCTTCGCACCGGCGAAGATACCTGGATAACTGATGATATGAAGAAAGCGTATATTCGGCTGCACGAACTTGGTTTTGCCCACTCCATTGAGTGTTGGCAAGCCGACACACTGGTTGGCGGGCTTTACGGTGTGTGTCTTGACAGATTTTTTTTCGGAGAATCCATGTTCTCGCTTGTCAGCAACGCTTCAAAAGTCGCCTTGGCGACACTTGTCGCTCAATGCAAAATAAAAGGAATCAGAATAATCGACTGTCAGATGACAACTGCTCATCTTATCAGGTTTGGTGCAAGAGAGGTCTCAAGGGATATGTTCAGACGGCACCTCACTCTGTTAATCAGGAACAGAGCAGGGCAAAAAAAATGGCGCCTGGAGGGAAACGACAAGGAGGAGATCGTTTCCACAGGCGCCTGCCAGGAAGGAGAAGAACAATATTAAAAAAAGGAGCCTGACATTACTGCCTCGTTAGTTTTCCACAACATTCCAATCAAGGGGAGGTCCGTTAATTTTCTCGCATAGCCATTTTTTCAACGCTTTATTGGGAGGATGTACTGTTCCACCGGGAAGCTTACCGTCTTCTTCACAGGAGGCCATGAACAACTCTTCTGGAACTTCAAAATCGCCAATTTCTTCAGCCCCTTCTACGGTTCGCCGTATAAGGGTCACCCTGTGTGGCCATATCCAGTCATACAATACAAAATAGATAGATTCGTCACCTGCACTGGCAACAAAGTCATTGCCTCGCACCCAACCGGTTCCCCATTCAAGATACATTTCAACAGCCTTTTCCGGGGTCATCGTCCAATCAATTGCATTAACTAAATGACGCTGCGTTTTTAATTGTCCAAAATTCATATTGCCCCCATCAACGACTATCTCATTCATCCGATGTTACTTCTAGTATAAGTACCACATCGTGGCTGTCAAGAAAAAAAGACACCACTGGCCTTTTTATGATAAAAAAGAGGAAAAGAGTTGCTAGAGTGTACGAATCAACAGGTAGGGCCAACGAAAAAATGCGTGATCACTGCTCAAGGTCAAACTCGTAGGGTATGGCGGAGCGGTCAAAATGTTTGAGTATTTTCTTCAATCCAAAAAGGTCGATCACCGTAAAAGTAATCTCCCAGGCGGGCGAGGTTGCTGTCTGTTTACTGAGTTTAACAATTTCAGAAATCTTCATTTCTTCCGGGGCCACGGACAGGAGCATGAACAAGCGATGCCGGGTAGCTGAGAGAATCACAATCTTCTGCATTTTCGCCGTGCGCGTTCCACGGTGTTTCCAGCGAACCTCAACGGCATCCTCCCGCTGAAACTTAATCTTCTGTAACTGGGCGCAATCTTTTTTATGCAGGGACAATCCGCGCTTACTCAGAAGACCGATAACTCCCTTATCAAACGGATTGGGTTTACAGCAGGCTGATGATTTTACCACCACCGGGTCAACGGTTGTCAACTCTACCCGATTAAATACACCGGTTGGCAACTCAAGTGTCTCCCGGCCGACATACAACCCGCTTCTCACTTCATACATCAGTTCCCGCAACCGAATTCGCCCCTCGCCAATCTGCAAAAAAAGTTCATCCAAGGAATCAATATGAAAATAGGTCAGGATATCCACCATCCCCTTTTTATTAATTATCTCAAAAGGTACGCCATAACGGCGCATTTCCTGGCGGAGAACGGACGCCCCAATATCACGAGACACCTCTTTCCGACGTTGACGAAAATTCTTGGCAAGTTCCGAGCGGGCCTTTGGTGTCTGACAGAGCGTCTGCATATCCTGATCAAATTGAACCGGTGTGTCACGCCGAACCACCTTGACCACATCCCCATCGCTGAGAACATGATCAGGCTGAACTCTTTGCCTGCCGATCATGGCGCCAACGCAACAATGACCGATAGCAGTATGGACACGGAAGGCAAAATCGAGCACCAGCGAATTTATCGGTAAGCAGATAAGGTCGCCCTGGGGGGTATAGGTATACATTTCCTTTCGACCGCCGGCGGCAATCATGTCTCTATAGGAGACCGAATCATCACTGCCGAGGATATCAAACATCTCCTGAATCTGCTTAACAAACTTGCCGCCGCTTTTTTCACCGGAAGTCCAGTCGCGGACAAGACCGCGTTGGGCTCTGCGTCCCATCTCTTTGGTCCGCAGTTTAAACAGGTAGCTGCGGCCATCGATATTTGCCCGAGCGTGAAGCCCCTGGTAACCCGTGGGTTTTGGATTGGCGATAAAATCCCTGATGGTCCTGGGAACTGGCGGATACAGCGTATTCAAGGTGCCGAGTGCCTGGTAACAGTCACCGCGGTTGCCGGCCGCAATCAAAATCTCCTGGGGGCTCTCAATCTCTTTAATGAGAATCCTGTTTTTAACGTCATAATAACCCCAAAGTCCTTTGGTGCGGAGACTGGCCTTGGCATGTACCTCATCCATATCCAGAGCCTGCTGTACACGGCGGACTATCTCTATGATTTCAGGATCCTGGCGAAGCCTGTCGATATGCAATTGGAGTTTATTGCCTTGACGCGGAAATTTATAGGCCAAAGCGAGGTTATACAACTCGCGCTTGATGGCAAACAAGCCGAGCATGGTTGCCAGAGGAGCATAAATATCCAGGGTTTCATCAGCGATTTTCTGACGTTTATGGCGAGGCATAGAGGCAAGCGTGCGCAGGTTATGCAACCGATCGGCAAGCTTGACGATCATGACCTCGGGTTTTGCTGCGGCACCGGAAAAAATTTTCCGGTGCACGAGTTTTTTGAATGTCTGTTTGTCGCCGGAATAATGCGTGACCTTTGTGCAGCCCTCGACAATGGCCTCAACATGTGAGTCGAACTTCTTGCGAATTACTTCATTGGTAATGGCCTCCACATCTTCAACAGTATCATGCAGCAAGGCGGCAGCCAATATTTCGGCGTTGCGAATATCAAGCTCTTCAGCGAGGATGCGCGCCACGTTACAGGGATGCATGATGTAGGGATCACCGGATCTGCGCCATTGGTCACCATGGGCTGCATAGGCAAAGTCCAGGGAATCCCAAAACACTTTTGTTTCCGGCCCCTCACCGATAAAACCAGCCATGATTTCATGATACGCTTTCAGATCAAACTTCCGGTATTGCATAGATGGCAGCCGTTAAATTTTGAAGAAGCCCTTCTGTACGAAATGGTGTACAATTGGTATTATTACCTGTCAAGACTACAATATGTAACGATAAGCTCCAGATAGATTTTTTCCACTCTTTTCCATCACCTTCTTAACAGAATTTATTTTTTTATGGCTAAAAAATCCACTCGCAGACAGAGAATCGGTCGCAGGAATAACAAAAACCGTGCGCACTCCCGAAAAAAATCCTCGGCGCAACCCCCATTAAACGAGCGCATTCTCAGATATTTACAAACCAGGGACACACCTGCCTCAACAGCCATGATCATGCAGGAACTTTCTCTGCCCGGTTTTGCCCGTAAGGCGACCAAGGAAACACTGACGTCCATGGTCAAACAGGGAAAGATCCTGCAGAAAAACAAACAATTTCAGGCAAAAGACAATCAAGGCTTGAGTCAGGCAACCCTTGCGCTGACCAGCGGAGGTCTCGGCTTTGCAACTGTAGATGGACAAAAAAAAGATGAAAAAGATGTTTTTATCAGCCACAATCACCTTGGCGGAGCCAGTCATGGCGATACCGTCCTTATCCGACTTCTGGGAACGACCTCCCGCGGACGGCAGGAAGGCATTGTCGTCCGAATTCTCAAAAGATCAGTTACCACCCTTTGCGGACTGTATGTAGAGGATACAAAGGGTGCGTTCCTGCTGCCCGATGATCCCAGACTGCCGTTCACGGTCTTCATCCCTAAAAAAAGTAGAAAAAGGGCAAAAAACGGCGAGGCTATTCTCGCCCGGATAACCGACTATGGAACAGAGAAAAAGGGGCCAAGCGGTGAAATTCTCGAGATACTGGGAGACCCGCTGACCGTACCGGTACAGATTCGCATGGCCATGGAAAAACTGGGCCTTGATAAGGCATTCCCGGACGAGGTGCTGAAGGACGTCGAACAACTTGAACCTCTGCGTGACTGTAAGCACGGCCGCAGGGACCTGCGCAATATTCACCATGTTACCATTGATGGTGCAGACGCTAAGGATTTTGACGATGCCATCGCTGTCGAGGAGACGTCCAAAGGATATCGCCTGCACGTCTCCATCGCCGATGTCAGCCATTATGTCCAGGCCGGATCGGCGGTGGACAAGGAAGCCTACAAACGCGGCACCAGTGTGTATTTCCCAAACCTTGTACTCCCCATGTTGCCGGAGCGCCTCTCCAATGACCTGTGCAGCCTGGTCCCCAACCAGGACCGTCCTGCGTTTTCCGCCATTCTTGATTTTGACCGTAAGGGAAAACAGATTCGAGCCGAATTCTGCCGCTCAATGATTAACAGTCGCATGCGCTTTACCTACGACACGGTTCACCAAATTCTCTACCTGAAAGAACAGGCGACGCAAAAAGAACACCAGCAACTGCTGCCCATGCTGACAGCGGCCGGCAAGCTCTCTGCTATACTGCGAAAGCGAAGACATAAACGCGGCAGCCTCGGATTCAACATTCCGGAAGCTTCAATACAGGTACAGGACGACAAGATCGTTTCCATGGGCCACGCGCAAAGAAACGAAGCGCACCTGCTCATCGAAGACTTCATGCTGGCGGCAAACGAAGCGGTCGCAGAGACACTTTCCCGGGCGCGACAGGATGTTTTATTTCGAATCCATGAACGACCGGACCCGGTCAAAGTCAGTACATTTACTGAAGCCGCCGGGGCAATGGGTCTGCATTTAGCGAAAACCGACATCAGTCCGGCATGGTTTGCCGGGGTCCTGGACAAGGCCCGTGATAAACCTGCCGAATACGTGATCAACAACCTGCTCCTGCGCACTATGCAGCAGGCACGGTATTCTCCGGAAAACCTTGGCCACTTTGGTCTTGCCGCTGAATATTACCTCCACTTCACCTCCCCCATCAGGAGGTATCCCGATTTAGTTGCCCACCGGGTTCTCCATAATTTTCTGGTGCAAAAAACGGGCAAAGGGGAACCGTTGACGGTCCTGCCAAAGCAGGAAGACCTCGCCCAGTCGGCTCTGCACCTCTCCGGCCGGGAACGGGTTGCGGTAGATTCCGAAAGAGACGTCCAGGCCAGGCTTGCAGGCCTCTTTCTCCTGGACAAAATCGGAGAAGAGTTTGAGGGCGTTATCTCCGGGGTGGCCTCATTCGGCCTCTTTGTCGAGCTGTTTGATTATTTCATCAGCGGCGCTGTACCGATACGCAGCATGGAGGACGATTACTACCATTTTGATGGTCGTGCCCACCGTCTCATCGGTGAACGCAGCAATGCGATCTATCAGCTGGGTCACACCGTCAGGGTACGCTTGGAGCATGTTGATATGGCAGCAAAACGAATAACTTTTTCGTTGGTTGAAGACGGAAACGAAATAAAACAGGATAATGCAGCGACCTGAACCACCTGATATTATCCTGGAAGATGTAACTTTTTCCTATAACGACGAACCGATTCTTGAAGATGTCAGTCTGTCCATCGGAAAACGGGAATTTATTGGCATTATCGGCCCAAATGGTGGTGGCAAAACCACCCTTCTTCGCCTGATTCTTGGTCTCCTTACGCCCAATACCGGCACAGTCAGGGTCTTTGGCAGACCACCCGCCGAGGCCAGTCATCACATCGGCTACGTGCCACAACATCTGCAGTTTGACCAGCGTTTCCCTGCAACGGTTTTTGATATCGTGCTGATGGGACAAGTCGGCCGGACGCCCTTCGGCCCCATCCCAAAACAGGGAAAGCTGGCGGCGGAAGAGGCCCTGGCGGCGGTGGAACTCTCAAGCTATAAAAAAAGAAGTTTTGCCGG
>CALZIH010000059.1 GCA_945787305.1 uncultured Desulfobulbaceae bacterium
TCCCGATGCCGGCGGCATCCATGAAGAAATCGGCAGGGAAATTGAGATTGATAAAGACAAACTCAAAGAACTTGTGGAAAAACAAAAGGAAGAGGGCGAACAAAAGGTGGTCTACCAGGAGTTGTATCTCTACCCTCTCCTTTTAGCCCTTCTCTTACTTGTCATTGAATTTTTTATATCTGAAAAAAAATCGCACCGCGGACAAAAAACAGACGAACCAAAATGAGAAAGCCCGAATATCTCAATACGAAACAATTTCTAATTATCAAAAACTAATTTTTCAAACTTCACGTGAGCCCTTATGCATACATCATCCTCTGGCAACAACCCTCCGGTCGCGATCAACAAAAAGCTGTTGCCTCTACTACCCAAAGTCGATGAGTGCCTTCTAATCTTACAACACAAGGATCAGCTTGAAACTGTTCCTCGCAACAGTCAAAAAAAAGCGACTAGAGACTATATTAATTCTATTCGCCAGAATATACTTAAAGGTGATGAAGTTTCCTCTACTGATCTTGAGAAGGAAAACTTTATCCCTGGCCTAGTTGAATATATTCTCGAAAAACAGAAGAAACGTTTCAGGCGCGTTATTAACGGAACCGGAGTTATAATTCATACCAACCTCGGACGGTCTATCCTTCCGTCTAAAACCATGGAAACACTTTATGAGGCAGGTAATCGATATTCAAATTTAGAATTTGACCTGAATACAGGTCAGCGGGGAAGCCGTTACAGTCTAGTTGAAGAACTACTTTGTGAGCTTACCGGAGCAGAAGCCGGACTGGTCGTCAATAATAATGCAGCAGCAGTGTTGATTGTCCTGGAAACCCTCGCCAAATCGAGGGAAGTTATTGTTTCCCGAGGTCAACTTGTAGAGATTGGCGGTTCTTTTCGCATTCCCGATATTATGAAACGTAGCGGAGCATCGCTCGTAGAAGTCGGGGCTACCAACCGTACCCACTTGCGTGATTATGAACAGGCAATAACAGAGGACACCGGCCTGCTCTTAAAGGTACATTGCAGTAATTACCGAATTGTTGGTTTCACCAAAGAGGTACCTAACGAGGAGTTGGTTAGGCTCGGGCAAAATCATGGAATACCGGTCATGGAAGATCTGGGATCCGGATGCTTTGTCGATTTGAGTCATTTTGGACTTATGAAAGAGCCGACTGTACAGGAAGTGGTTGCCTCTGGTGTTGATGTGGTGACGTTCAGCGGTGATAAATTGCTTGGTGGTCCCCAAGCAGGCATTATCGTCGGACGAAAGAAAATTATTGATAAAATTAAGAAAAACCCTCTAAATCGGGCGTTGCGTATTGATAAGTTCACGTTGGCCGGCCTTGAATCTATTCTTCGTTTATATCCTGATGAGACGACGGCTCTGAAGACAATCCCAACCCTTGCTATGATAGCAATGCCTTTAGATCTCGTTAACAAACGGGCTCAGCGAATTCTGCGTCGCCTACGCAGAGATCTCAAGGGGAAATGTACATTTTCCATTATCGACTCTGTATCCCGTGTCGGAGGTGGAGCCATGCCGGAACAAAACTTACCGAGTAAAGCGCTTGCCCTGGAATCCGCCGATGTCAATGTCAGCACGTTGGAACGAACATTGCGGAGTCAAGATGTTGCCGTGATCGGTCGTATTGAAGATAATCGATTGCTTCTGGATTTACGAACAGTGGCTGATGATGAAATCGCATTGCTCCATGAGACGCTGGTACGCGTCCTTTCATAACCTTTTGCGTCATGCTATCCGTACAGTTTCAACCATTACGGTCCGATGATTGTTTACTCCTTACCGGGATTTTTGAGCAAGAAGCAGCACAAATCTTTCCTGTTCCGGCGACAGTTCGCCTGTATGTTACTGCATCAGCTACAGGAACTCTGGCTGGCATTGAAGTACAGCCCAGCCAACAACAGGAGTTTTCGTTCGCCACTGACACGCCTGTGCCTCGTTACCATGCCGGTTCTCTGTATATCCCCTTGATATTGACCGAAGGACAAATTGCTTGGTTTGTTATCAGTGGTGCCGATCCTCTTTTGTTACAGAAATTTTCTTCAGACTGGTTATTGGAGTTTCAGGAAAGGTTGAATCGTATGCTTCAAGTAGTGCGATATGCGTATATCGATTCGGAAACCGATTTATATAATAGCAGAGCTTTAACTCAATTCTTACGCTTTACTCCAGAGACCCAGCATCGATACAGTGTGTATCTAGTCAGTACATTTTTTACTCGCCGAACAAGCCGCAGCAGTTGCAGAAAAGTGCACTATCTAGCCGGATTGCTTTCAACAATCAGTCAAGGGGTGTTGTTTTTTTTGGGGCAGGGGGTTTTTGCATTGGTGGTCGTTGAAAATAACAGACAGCAACGTCTTGCCTTTGCCCATTATCTTCAAAGGCGTTTAAAAAGAGAGGGACTGCAAAAGGTCCATGTCGCTTTTACTGATTTTCAACAAGGCAATGAGGGGGTTTATGACGAGGTATGGAGAGCCCTTGCGATTGCCGAACGTAGGGGACCCTTTGGGCTCTGCGATACAGCAGCCCTCAAGAAGGCTGAACAGCACCCTTTTGCCCTGCCCGATGACGAGCTACTGAGGACATTGCGCCGGCTTTGGCGAGGAGTTGAGCGTTTCAGCTTGGCAATATTTGCAAAGGATAAGGTCAGTGCCTCATCACAGCCGCTTACAACCCTCCTGTCTTCTCTCTTGCACGAACAGGAACATGCTCTCGCGTTGTCCTCGGATCAGGTTTTCGTTTTATTCCCGCATGAGCTTGCAGCTTCAGCCATCCATCGTGCTAAAACAATGGTAGATGCTGTTGCAGACCGTCAGCAAGTATCACTTTCTGCGGGTGTCAGTTGTTTCCCCTGCCTGCAAAATAGCAAAACGGATACGATTCGAAATTGTCGCAAAGCTTTATTCCATGGCACCTTCTATGGTCCTGGCAGCATTGTCGCCTTTGATCATCTCAGCTTCAATGTAAGTGGTGACTGGTATTTTGATGAAGGAGACTTCCGGCAAGCCGTCAAGGAATACTCACAAGGACTCAAGCTCAAACCCGGTGAAAGGAACCTGCTTAACAGCCTTGGTGTGGCGCTGATGGAAATGAAAAAGCACAACTCTGCTATTGCATCATTTAGCGAGGTTTTACAAAAACACTCGGATGATTATATGGCGCTGGTAAATCTTGGTTATGCATATCAGATGAAGGAACGCAATGCTTTAGCCCTGGATTGTTTTGAAAAAGCATATACCGTACAGAAGCATCTTGATATAGACGGGATGGATGTTTACCCACAGTTGAGTCGATTGTATTGCCGGTCGGGTCGTTTCAATCAGGCGCTTCCAGTTCTTCTTCGCTGGCGGCAATATGAAGGAGAAGACGGAGATTTTCTGCTACACCGTTTACTTGGGGAAGTATATAGCGAAACAGGGCAGCCAACGGAGGCGATGAAGTCGCTACAGAGAGCATTACAACTCTACCCCCATGATGTGGAAAGCATGAGCATGCTTGGCTTACTGTATGTCGAACATAATGAAGGAGAAGAGGCCGGGTTGCTTCTTCTGCAAAAAGCCCTTGCAATAGATGATATACACCCCGATAGTTGGTATCGTTATTCCCGAGCATTACACGCTCTGTCGAGAGAGAAAGATGCACTCGATAGCGTGCGCAGATGTCTTCACCTCAAGGGGAAACACCCTCGGGCAAGGCTTTTGCTCGGAGAAATCTTGGCCTCTACAGGAAAAGTAAAACAGGCCGCTGCGGTATTTCATCGTGTGCTGGTGATGAAGAATATTGGGTCCGCCGAAAAGAAAGCAGCGGAAAAGGCAGTCTCAACTCTTGCCGCTTCAATACACTGAATTTGCAGGCCCAAGGCAGGGCTACCTATAGCGCAGATTCTTGGTCTTTCTTGTTCTTCATAAACCTCCACATCCCAATCCATAAGTAAAGCTTCCACTTGACTTTAGCTGTTTGTTTTTCGTAAGCTCATATTTATAAGGTTATTCTATGGACTTGGTTTGTTTGCATACTAATCATCGGATTGCGTGAGATAATTTCTAAAGTGGGCTTTGCCCGCAACTCAGGCTTATAGACTGTAGGCTGAAGGCTGTTAGCAAAAGACTAAAAGAAGCAGGCCTAAAAGTCTTCAGCCTAAACAGCTTTATCCTGGTAACATCTAGTTATTACGGTGGAAAGTTGAGAATGCTTTCTCGGAGTCTACGCTTACCTTTTTTTTATGACAGGAGTTCAGACGTAAGGCACTAAAGAGAGTCTTCTATTTTCTGTTTGTTTTTCATCAGCAGGCAACAACATAACGGAAACCGTAAGGTTATCGTTTTCTAAGTAGTATACACCCCTTTACTCTAAGGAGTTGAGATATGGCACAAATAGACGCTTTTTTTAAATTGATGAACGATGAAGGGGCATCGGATCTCCATATGATGTCGGGTCAGCAGCCTGTTCTTCGTATCCGTGGAGATATGGAGCGAGTCAAGTTCAAGACCATGGAAAATGAAGCGCTCAAAAAAATGTTATATGAAATTTGTCCCGAGGATAAAATTAAAGTTTTTGAAGAGACCGGAGACATGGATTTCGGTTATGAGATTCCAGGACTTGCCCGGTATCGCTGCAATTTCTTCCAACAAAAATACGGGATAGCTGCAGTCTTTCGGGAAATCCCCAGTGATATTCTTACCTGCGAGCAACTTGGACTACCTAAAGTTGTAGGAAAACTTGCCACTCTGCCCAAGGGCCTGGTTCTTGTTACCGGGCCGACAGGTTCAGGTAAGTCAACGACCCTGGCGGCTATTATCGATGAAGCCAACAAGACGCGAAAAGATCACATCCTTACTGTTGAAGATCCAATAGAATTTGTTCACAAGAGTCAGCAGTGTATCATAAACCATCGTGAGGTCGGCACCCATACCAAAAGTTTTACCGCCGCCCTTCGCGGCGCTCTGCGAGAAGATCCGGATATTATTCTGGTTGGTGAAATGCGCGATCTGGAGACCATCTCGCTTGCCATGGAAGCATCCATGACCGGGCATCTGGTCTTTGGTACCCTGCATACCATGAATGCAATGAAAACCGTTGATCGTATCATTGAGATTTTTCCGGCTAATCAACAAGGACAGGTCCGCTCCACCTTAGCCGATGCATTGAAAGGTGTGGTTTCACAAACCCTGTTTAAACGAATAGATGTCAAGGGACGAGCCGCCGCCTTGGAGATACTGATCTGTACGCCGGCTGTACGTAACCTGATTCGAGAAGCAAAAACCTACCAGATTCCTTCAGTTATGCAGACCGGGAAAAAATACGGCATGCAGACCATCGATGACGCCATTATGGAGCTTCTGGAGAAAAAGAAAATCAGTGCAGAGGACGCCTATACAAACTGTATAGAGAAACCGAGATTTGTGAAGTTTTTGCGAAAACCACCAATAGACTTTACTGACGTCTAAAATGGCGTAGATGATTACATTCTTTTTTTATTGAACCCATCCACAACGTTTTTCAATATTTTTTTCTGCGTGCGGTTCAGGTGACCAAATCTGGCGCCGCTTCTGAGGATGCTCGTACGTTTTCCTGAAAATTCCTGCACCGTTACCCGTGAGGAAACTATTTGAACGGGGAGGTTTTTTAAGAAGGTACCCTGCTTGCAGTTGTAAAGATCAATAGTAAACTTTTCATCTGCGAATTTTTGCAGATCGAGATCATAACTGAAACCAATACCCTCCATGCTGATGTCTTCTATCTTGGCAAATTGCTCTTGATGTCCCTTGATGCGGACGAGTAGGGTGTTTGGTGGTGTTACTCGTTCGCTGACACGTTTATTGATAAGTATAGAGCACGGGGTGATGTAAAAAAAATCCTGTCGGCAATCTGAACAGGTAAAATATTGTACTCCCGGGATCTTAAAAGGCCATGGCTTATGGTGCAGAGTAGAAAAATTCTCGGTCCTGCATTGCGGGCATCTTTTTCCTAAAATAGTTGGCATAAGGGTAAATGGCTGTTGTTGAGATACAGGCTACTGATGTTGTCAAACCAGATGATTTTCTTTCGTTTAAATATACCCTATCATAAAAAAAGTCTTTCTGGCAAATTCCTTTTTATCTCCCTCAATTGAACGATTTTCACTTTATTTTCGGAAAAGGAAAGTCAATATTATTCCTGATTTCGTGAGCGTTCGGCAGTGGTTCAGATGTGCGGAAGAAACCACACGATTATCCTGTAGCGATATCGAGAGGTTGATGACAGATAAGCACAGAATTCGAAACAGGAGATTCGCTGCCGGGCGCCCCGGCGAACATGATATTTTATAAAACACTCGTAATTCATTGTTTGCCCCATAATATCAACCGTATAAAAGCAGGAATAATGATTTTTCGTCACGGATTCAGATTATTTCTTAAGTCGGCTAGGGGGCTGAGTGAACAGGAGTGTATGTATTTTCTTGACCATTCTCTCCGTGATACACTGTTATTACCCGGTTGCCGTTGGAGGAACAGGTAATGGTGCCGTTTACTCCGGTTGCCAGCTGCTTAATATGCTGTTGTTGCCACCACACGTGATGAGCTGGTGCAGGAAAGATGTTCATTTTTGTTCTTCCGGACGAAACAATGATGAGATGAGGATCAACGGCTTTGAGAAAAGCATGGCTGTTTGAGGTCTTACTGCCGTGGTGCGCAGCCAGGAGGATGTCTGCACGCAGGGGCATCTCGTAGGTCAACAGACGAGTTTCCGCATCCTTTTCTATATCACCGGGAAAGAGAAAGCTGTTTTCACCACATTGCAGCCTGAGGACCAGGCTCAGATTATTGTCCGATTCAGTTGATCCGACGAGTCCGGGCATGCCAAGGCAGGTGAGCCGACACAGCGCATCGCTGTGGAGAACTGCTCCTGTTTCCGGCTCTCTTTGTTGAATATCTTTTTGTGATATCAAATCCATCAGGTCACTGTAGCTTTCAGACTGCCCTTGTTGACCATTGGTATATACAATTTGGGGATCAAAGCGTTGGATAATGAAATCCAGACCATTGTAATGATCGCTGTCTGGATGGGTGATAATGACGTTGTCAATATGCCATATCCTTTTTTTCCATAAATAGGGGCCAATGATATTCTTGCCGACATTAAAGCGTTTGGAATAACTCCCGCCCCCGTCAATTAATATATTTTTTCCCCCAGGCAGTTCGAGCAGCGTCGCTGTTCCCTGTCCCACATCGAGATAAGACACCTCTGCAGATTCATTATTTCTTGGCAGATATAAGCCGGAGATAAATTGCATGATGAGAATAAAAAATCCCAATCCTGTGAAAATATAGAGTTTTCGCTGCGAACAGGTAACAGAAAAAAGCAGCAGGAGAAAATAGGTGATCATTTCAGATGTTGTTGGCGTGATCGTCCATATGCTGGCAAAAGGAAAACGACCTGCCCAGGCGGTTAGAGCGTGTGCGGCCTGAAGGGCAATACCGCCCAGGTTAAAGAGAAATGCGGCCATGTCCGGTACAAGATATATTAACGGCACAGCAATCAGGCCGAGGGGAAGGGCAACAATGCAAAGAAGGGGTTCAATAAGCAGATTCATGAACGGACCGATGGGTGAGAATCTGTTGAAGTGATAAAGAAGAAAAGGCAGGGTGCCGGCAGTGGCTGCGACTGAAATGAGCAACGCGGTGCACGGCCAGCGAAAGAGAGTTAGGAGTCTGTGTTGTTTCTGCTTTGTTTTATTGGGGAAACAGAGCGTCAGTATCGTCGGGTAGATCAGAGCTATGGAAAGTATTGCCGCAAAAGAGAGCTGGTACGATACGGTATAGAGGGCAAGAGGGTTAAAGATCAGAACCATCAATGCCGCTGCTGCGATGAGGTTGAGGATGGTTTTTTGTCTACGTACAAGGATCGCCAAGAGAACAACTGCAGCCATAATGAGTGAACGCAAGACCGGGGTGTTCATGCCGGCGATGAAGGCATAGGCAATGAGTATCGGAAAGCTGATAATGATCGCTAAGGTGGAAACATGGGTATGGATGAGAAACCATTGTGATCGTTTCAGAATCCAGGTAACCAGTCCATACAAAATGAAGGCAAGGAGCCCCATGTGCAAGCCGGAAATAGCTAGGAGATGCATGCAACCGGTCAGGGCAAATTGCTCAAGGGTCGCTGTGGGTACTCCACTTCTATTACCGATGAGAAGGGCCTGATAGAGGCCGTTTGTTATTGGGTCACACCGGCTCTCTACAAACTGACTGATGTGTTGGCGTACTTTTTGCGGAAAGAGTTTGACCTGGGTGAACCTAGAGCCGCTGCCACCAGGCACAGTCTTGATAAAGTGCAAGGAACTGATCCAACCAGAACAGTATATGCCTTGACTGTGCATGTAGAGTCGATAGTCGAAGACACCAGGGGTTTGGTAGCCGTTCACTCTGTCCACCGTTGCGACCGCAAGTATTTTTTGCCCGGGGATGAGGGAAGGGGGCGTTTGTCCACGAACGGAGAGCCGAACTTTCCCTGTTGCTGGTATTGCTTTTCCTTTTCCTGGGTGGCGCCTGTCTATGATAGCGTGTAACTCCAGTTCAAAACGTGATTTGTCTCCATGATGGCTGACCATGCTCGTTATGGTTCCCTGTAGGGTGAGCCGTGATCTCTGGGAGATAAGGTTATAGATATGGGAAGGATCTTGTGGTGGCTGCAAGGCCTGTCGTGTATGAACGGCACCTAGAACAAGATATAACAACATTATGCTGGAGATAACCGTATCCAGCTGCTGATAATGAGCGAGAAGAAAAGCAATACACGTTGCAACTGCAATGATGATAAATAAAGGAGAAAAGCTGTCGCCATAGCTTGTCAGTGCTGCTCCAGCTATAAAACAACAGGTGGTCGAAAACAGAAGGTTGAAAGAAATCCAGTTGGCCAGGCGGGAAGAGTCAGCCATTATTAGATCAGGATACAGGGTGGAGGTGTTGGGCCACGATATTGAGATGGCGCTCGACAACACCTTTGTTACGCTGGACAATGTCTCTGGCAGCCGCACCTCTTTCAGCAAAAAGCTCCGGAGAATTCAGCAAAATCAAGGTTTGACTGACAAGTTCCTCGCTGTTGGTGATAATCTGGGCACCGCCTGCGGTAACAAGATCTCGGCTTATCTCGGCAAAATCTTCCATGTGCGGACCAAAGAGAATCGGTATGCCGAATGTGGCTGCTTCAAGAGGATTATGGCCACCTGCTGGAACAAGTGAGCCACCAATCAGGGCAATGTCGGCCAGTTGATAACAACCGGCCAGTTCGCCCAGAGTGTCGAGCAGAAGAATGCCGGACAATGGAGGAGGTGCGGATTTGTCAGATCGACGTGTTATTTGCAGTCCATAGCTTTGCGCTAAGGTGGCGATTTCATCTCTGCGGTTAATGTCCCGCGGTGCAATGAGCAGACAAAGTTCGGGCAGGGTCTTCTTTATCTCGCAATAGGCGCCAAAAAGTATTTTTTCCTCTCCCCTGTGGGTTGAACCACAGATCAAAAGAGGCTTCTCCTCTGGTAACCCAAGATCTGCTTTGGCAGTTGTTTTGTTGGGCAAAGAGTTGCCAGGGGTGGTGGCATCAAATTTTAAGTTACCCAGTTGAATGATTTTGTCCCTGGGAACCCCCAAGCTCAATATGGCCTCGGCATCCTGTTGTGTTTGCATGGAAAGCAAGGTGAAACAGGAAAACATTGGCCTGGAGAGAAAAGCAAATCGACGGTAGGTATCGAGTGATTGTTTCGAGAACCGACCGTTGACCAGCAGGCTTGGGATGTTGTATTTCTTCAGACAGTATAGCCAACCGGGCCAAAAATCTGTTTCCACCAGAATAAACAAAGAAGGCCTGAGAATCCTGATAAAATGCTGCACAGAAAAAAACATGTCAAAGGGACTGAAAAAAACAGCATCGACCTGGCCTTTACTTAAGCGCTTTGCAGTTGCCTGACCTGTGGTGGTGGTGGTGGAAAAATAGAGCAGACTTCCAGGGTAACGTCGTCGCAGTCCGCTTATCAAGGGGAGGGCAGAGGTGACCTCGCCGACAGACAGGGCATGGACCCAGATAACCGGTGCTCCTCCAAGGCGATCTTGCGGGAGTTGTTTACCCAGTGTCAGCCCCAACCGCTGCAAAGTTTTTCCCCTGTATTTATTTTTGAGAAGAGTCACCAGCAGGATGACCGGTAGGAAAATGACGAACAGTACTGTTGAAAACAGGGTATAAAGTTGCAACACAGGAAGGTGACCGTTAAGGTGGTTTTCTTTATAAGGTGGCTGGCCCGGGATGTATAGGCATAGCATACAATAAAAAAGCAAAAATGTTAACTTCATGAACCTGTTACTTTTTGAAAAACATGAATGCCGGCAGGATACACTTATTCTTGCCGATAGAAGGGCAGAACATATTGTAAAGATTTTGAGACTTTCTGTCGGAGAATACTTACGTGTGGGGGAATTAAATGGCCCTGTTGGTTTGGGAGTAATTGAACAGGTAAGCGATTCATCGGTTACCCTTAAGGTTGATCTTACAGATCCTCCTCCGGCGACACCGGCAACGGAGTTGATCTTGGCTCTGCCCAGGCCAATTATGCTGCAACGCATATTAAAACAGGCAACCGTTCTCGGGGTGCGCCGATTCCACTTGATCCGTTCGCAAAAAGTTGAAAAATCATATTTTCATTCTCCTGTCCTGCAACCGGAAAAAATACGAGCCCTGCTGGTTGAGGGCTTGGAGCAGGCCATGGATACCCGATTACCAGAGGTACTGCTATATCATCGCTTCAAACCTTTTGTCGAGGATGTGGTACCGACGCTTGAAGGAACAGGTCTTTTGGCCCACCCGGATACCAAGGCAACCTTGCTTGATGTCACCGGAAAAGGAATGGCTGATACACACTTACTTCTTGCCATCGGACCCGAAGGAGGGTGGAATGCGTATGAGTGTGAACGGTTTCTCGAACAGGGATTTTCGATGTTTACGATGGGGCCGCGTATTCTTCATGTGGATACCGCCGTGGTGGCGCTGTTGGCACAACTGGACCTGATTCGAGGTAAATGATCATTATTGCAAGTTTTTTTCGCAACACGCCCCAGTCACTTACGTACGGCTGCCGGGCTGGTTGGAATCCTTTTCCATCACTCTTGATTTATTCGGCTTGCTGATATGTCTTGATTGCCGTTGCAATAGATTCAACTATTTTTGATCGATTTGACGATCTGAGTTCATAACTTTGTTCAAG
>CALZIH010000060.1 GCA_945787305.1 uncultured Desulfobulbaceae bacterium
ACCAGCCTTGCCAAAAGCCTTGGTGTTTAAGATCAGGTCTACCGCGTGTCGCGCCTCCTCTATGGTCTGAGCAACAATCACACCATGGATCCGGTCGCCAAGATGCATGGGACAGGCCATTATATCTAGAGGTTCTCCAGTATCTTGACCCGCATCCTTTTGTTGCAGCAGCACGCAATGATTTTCAGAAAGAGCAGCTTGGAGTGCTGGTGAGAGGTACTCAACTTCATCACTCTTGTTTACAGGCCAGAAGGCCGTCGCCGTATAAGGCCCCTCCTCTGTTGTTGGGGTAAAGACAACCGCACGGGTTACACCTTTTACCAAGGAACAAAGAATGGAAAGCCAATGGTTTGTTAACTGGTTCATGAATGAGTTACTAGACAGTTGACTGCATGCTTAAGGTGAGGTTTAAAGTTTAATTAGCTATTTTTTCTTGTTTTCTATTACGTTTAGTTTGGTTGTACAGGGTGACGCCCAGTGTTCCCATTGCGTTTCATAAAATCCAGCAATATGAAGATAAACCTTCATTATTTATAATTTTTTTTTATTTTCATTTTTTAATATAAAAACAAACGGTTATTCGATTTGCTGTGTCCTGTTGTGTTGTATAGCTGTCGTGAAAATACAAATCATAACAGCAACCTCGTATACACATTCTACATTTAATGTCCCATGAACTCCAAGAAGAATTTATCATATCGGGGCTGATTTGAAGACCATCGATCTGTCCTTGACCGGCATCGTGCTGATCAAAAAATTATAGGCTACCTTTGATTGTAAAAGTGAGCATGTCTGGAATAATGTATTTACACCATTGAGAATTTTTTCCTTTTTAGTAGTCTTAAACGTTTCATTTCTTCAAGGCCTGCTTTACTCTTCATCCAGAAAAGATATTACGATCGTAATGAACAGTTTTTTAGAACAACTAAATAATGTATCAAAATCAATTAGATGTCTTTGTAATCAGGAGCGTGATTGATGGACGATCCTGATACAACCGGTACCGAAAATCGGACGCTATCGGCTGGACGGCTGGGTTCCTATTATCAACTCCTGCGTGGAAACCCCAATTATCGCCGGTTCTGGCTTTCCGGTGTTATCAGTCAGGCAGGCGACTGGTTTAATTATATAGCAATTTTCGTCCTCTTGACCCGCCTGACAGGCTCTGGTGAGGCGGTTAGCTGGTATTTGATTGCCAAGTTCATCCCGACGACAGTACTCGGCCCCGCAGCCGGGGTAGTGGCCGATCGTTTTCACCGAAAAACAATACTCCTGTGCTGTGACCTTTCACGGGTTTTGGTCGTTCTCGGCTATCTGCTGGTCCAGGACGCCGATCAGGTTTACCTTATCTTTCTCTTGGCCCTGTTGCAGGAGTCTCTCTGGAGCTTCTGGCACCCGGCCCGTCAGGCTGCGCTACCGGATATCTGCAGTAAGGATGAGCTCAGCATTGCCAATGGCCTTTCCGGTGCTTCCTGGTCGATAATGCTGGCCCTGGGAGCTGCGGCCGGCGGTTTTGTTGCGGCAATCTTTGGCTGGCAAACGGCAATCCTGATCGATTCCTTAACCTTTGTTGTTTCAGCATCCATCATGATGACGGTTGTCATTTCCGGGACGGTCAAGCGGAAAAAACTCCCGTTTTCCCTTGCTCGAGTTACCGGCATTCACGATTTGGTTGAGGGTTTTCGTTACGTTAGAAAACACAGTGATGTCGGAGCGCTGCTCATAGTGAAAAGTGGCTGGGCCATGTCCGGCGGTATTCTGGTCTTGCTTACTGTCTTTGGGGAGCAGGTTTTCTCAGAAGGGGGCAGGGGAGGGATGAGTGGTGTGTTGTATTCCATGCGTGGTCTGGGCGCTGCCGTTGGTCCGATTCTTGCCTGGCGTATATTCGGTGATGGTCTTCAACCCATGCGTCGGGCTATTGGGCTTTCATTTTTTATCTCTTCGCTTGCCTATCTGTTGTTTTCGCAGTCACCCAATATCGTTCTTGCCGCACTCTGCGTATTTGTCGGACATGTCGGCGGTTCAATCCAATGGGTTTTCAGTACAACCCTCCTGCACCGTCTTGTTGACCACCGTTATCGCGGTCGGGTCTTTGCCGCTGAAATGGGACTGTTAACCCTGGTGCTGAGTTTCTCGACCTGGTTGACAGGTATCGCCCTGGATAAAGGATTTGATCCAAGGGTGATCGTTATCTTTCTCGCCTTGCTCTTTCTTCTGCCCGGCAGTACCTGGCTCTGGTATCTTTCCCGATATACTCCGCAGGGAAAAGAATAAATAGGGCTTGCTTCTTGCCGCCTCGTAGCTACATTGTGGTATATCGGAGTGGAGACGTCTTATGGGAACCCGAAAAGTATTCTTCTACTCTATATTGATCATAATAATCGTATGAGCGGAGATAACCATGGCCATAGAGAAAAGAGCAGTTTTTGCCGGTGGCTGTTTTTGGTGTATGGAGCAGCCTTTTGAAAGCCAAGAAGGCGTTGTCGATGTTGCTGCCGGCTATACCGGCGGCAAAACGGAAAATCCTACATACAGCGAGGTAACTTCTGGTAAAACAGGACATTATGAGGCCGTTGAAGTTGTTTATGATCCAGAGAAAATAGGTTACGAGCAACTGCTGGCTATTTTCTGGCGACAGATTGACCCGACCGATGATGGGGGACAGTTTGGCGATCGCGGCACCCAGTATTTTACAGCGATTTTTTATCTCGATGAAGAGCAAAAACGCCTTGCCGAGGCTTCAAAAAAAGAACTTGATGCCTCCGGAATTTTTGACAAGCCGGTTGTTACAGCCATTCTTCCTGCTGTACCCTTTTACAAGGCTGAAGAGTACCATCAGGATTATTACAAGAAAAATGAAACGCACTATTCACGGTATAAGGTCGGTTCGGGCCGGGCTGGATTTCTGGAAAACACCTGGAAGAGCGTTGATGCAACTGTTGAAAAACAATATAGCCGACCGGCCAAAGAAGAACTACAATCGACGCTAACACCTTTGCAGTACAAAATTACACAAGAGGAGGGAACAGAGCCGCCGTTTGATAACAGGTATTGGGACAATAAAAAAGAAGGTATCTACGTGGACCTTGTCTCCGGAGAACCGCTCTTTTCATCACTTGACAAGTTCGATTCCGGAACCGGCTGGCCAAGTTTCATCCGTCCCCTTCATGAGGATAATATTGTAGAGCGTAAAGATCGAAAGCTTTTTTCAGTCCGAACTGAAGTGCGTAGCAAAAACGGGGATTCGCACTTGGGCCACGTTTTTGATGACGGCCCGGTCCCCACCGGTCTTCGTTATTGCATCAATTCGGCGGCACTGCAATTTATACCAAGAGAAGAGATGGAGGCTAAGGGATATGGAGAGTATCTGCAGCTTTTTAAACAGGAAGCAAAAGATTCTGTGCCTTCTGGCCAGTGAACGCATCAGATGTTGGCAAACACCTCCTGCCCCTCCTGCCATTAATGTAGCACTTGCTAGCTGGGAGAATCCAGCACGTTGCGGATTTTCTGTTTCAGGATGCCAGACCTTACAGGTTTTTGGAGTAAATTAATACCATCATCGAGTACTCCATGATGGACTATTACATCATCCGTATATCCTGACATAAACACTACTTTTATACTCGGCCTCTCTTTAAGGAGTTTGTCAGCCAGCTCCTTGCCGTTGATTCCAGGCATAATTACATCTGTTAATAACAGATTGATCTCCTTTTTGTATTCGCTGCTTATTTTCAGGGCCTTTTCACCATTTTCGGCACTTATGATATTGTATCCACAGGGTAGAAGGACATCTATAATATATTGACGTAGTGACTCTTCGTCTTCCACTATAAGTATGGTTTCGTTTCCTTTAATTTCTTTTATTTCAAGAGTTTTTTTCTTCGCTTTCGGTGTTTTGCCAGAGACAGGAAAATATATGTTAAACGTTGTTCCTTTGTCTAGTTCACTGGCGGCATAGATATATCCGTTATGCTGTTTAACAATGCCATAAACAGTTGCCAGTCCAAGGCCCGTCCCCTTGTCTTTCTTTTTCGTGGTAAAAAATGGTTCAAAAATATTATCAAGAATATCAGAAGGGATTCCACTACCGCTGTCGGCAAAAGAAATTAAGATATATTCGCCAGGTAGCATCTCCGGGGGGTGACTTGTTGCTTCTGGTTCCAGAGTTACAGTGGATAGTTCAATAGAAAGTTGTCCACCTTTGGGCATAGCATCTCGTGAATTCACGGCCATATTCAAGAGTACCTGTTCGATCTGGCCGGGATCAGCATAGATATTTTGATTTGAATTGCTGCTTACAATGTTGAGGTCAACATCCTCACCTATCATCCTGCTAATCATTTTTGCCATGTCTTGAATGATTGTTTCCGGATTAATGACTTGCATTTGCAACACCTGTTTGCGGGAAAAAGCCAGGAGTTGACGTGTAAGAGACACCGCTTTATTTCCGGCGTCCCTTATCTGGATGATGTCATCTGTCAGTTTGCTGTCCTTGGGCAATTCTTCGAGCACGAACTCACTGTACCCTAAAATTATAGAAAGGATGTTGTTGAAATCGTGCGCTATACCGCCGGCAAGGCGACCGATTGTCTCCATCTTTTGTGCTTGGTGAAATTGGTTCTGAATCTCTTGTTTTTCAATTTCAAATCTCTTTCGATCTGCTAGAGCCAAGGCAAGCCGTTCATTGATGGATTGAATCTCTTTGACCTTGTTTGTGAATAAAATAACGATGCAAATGACAAGAAATGCAACGACAAAGGCGTTGATAGAGCCGATCAGCAATATTTCTACCTTAATTGTGCCCCACCAGATGATGCTCAGAATGGCTGTCAATACTGCAGTCAACATCTCGGAAATGATGACCCCAATCCACAAGAAATGCCAGGGGTTGATATTTGCTAATCTTTTAAGCAGGTTCTTGTACATTTATGGCTTTTAGAGGTTGCGGGGAGGTCCCATTGACCTTCCTAAAGAAGACGATGTTATTCTTGAATCGCCCAAGAAGCGGTGAGGTTGGGGTACTATTATCATGTCCTGCTAGTAAAAAATCAGGAATGTCTATTAATTTAACAGGAAAAAGCGGTTTGCACGCAAGTAAAAAAGAAATTATTCGAAGTGCCCTCTGGCTAAGAACATCCTTTTCGGAGGGAATTGCAAAAATACGTTCTGGGATTGATCAGAAGAAGGAGCAATCAAGCAATGAGGAAGCAGCTGGCAACCTCCTTCTTGATCACATATATAAAGGAGGTGGTTTCGGGTTGTCCTTGAGTGTAGTCTTCACATACAAGTAAGCCAACGTCCTGAATTCGTCACGAAAAAAGTCTGTTGGTCTCGATAAATCGTCCTCCGGTTTCATCGTTACGATTGATTTGACTGCTGCTGTTTATCGGGTTCATTGATTTGTTGTTCACTATAGCGGCTTAATACACCATAAAGCATGTCAGGGAGGTCGTCGCGCTGGCGGGAACTGCGTTGAATCTGTTTAAGACATTTCTCCAGAGTAAGCCCTTCGCCAAGAAAGAGGTGGCGCAGGATTAGCGAGATCAGTCGGGTGATGGTCGTCAGGTTGGAGATTCGTGACTGCAGCTCGTTGTCGCGATCAAATGCGGTGGACGCAAAAACTTCCACCGGCTGGCCGTCAACTTCGCTGATGGAGAGGTACCATTTGTTATTTTCTCGATCAACTGTCCGGTACCGCTTTCCATCCATTACCTCGGGCACTTCCCCTTCATCCTTGATGGCTGGACGCTTATGACGGGGTAGAATGGGTTCATCGTACAACTCGCACCAGATTGTTTTGATCTTTTCCGGATGATTTTTTACCTGGCTGAAAATGTTTTTACAGGTCGAGCAGATATGGAGTTCACCACTGGCCTGGAGTTTTTTTTGCTGCCCGCATAAATCGCAGCATTCGCTCTGTGTATCTGTCAAAGGACCACTCCTTTTTCGTTTTTGATTGCTATTGAACGGATGATGGGCGGCAATTTTTACCCTGGTAACCTGCAGCTCATTCATGGTACATAGACCGGGATATGGTTAATAGACGCACCCTGAGGGTATACTGTGTCAGAAATGTATAAAATTGGCAAGGGAAACCATGAGGAGAAAGTTTAATCGGAAATTAGATATGCAGGCCCGTTTCACCAGGGCAAGAAGAAGAAATATGGTCGATGCCTCGCCTGGTATCCACCCGTGTATTCTCATACTCGACGGCCTTAAGCCCGATTTTAATATCGGCAAGATCTTTCGGGCAGCCGATGCGTTTAGTGTTCAGGAGGTTCATCTGATCAATGTAGAGTTTTTTGACCCGGAACCGGCAAAGGGCTCCGTTCGCTGGGTACCGTTTATTCAGCATAAGGATTTTGCCTCCTGTTACCAAGGCGTTGCCAAGCGTGGGTATACTTGTATAACTCTTGAACCCGGACGGCAGGAGGTGCTGGGAAGTGGCGTTTTACCGGAAAAATCAGCCTTTGTCTTTGGCCATGAAGAATTTGGCCTCAGCTTCGATAAGACATTGTATCCGAACGTTACCTCTCTTACCATTCCTCAGTGGGGCTATGTTCAGAGCCTGAATGTCAGTGTTGCCGCCTCCATTGTCCTGTATGAATACGTTTGCCAGCATGGAAGGCCGCTGAATGAGGGTTGTCGCAACGTTCTGCAGCCGTAACCACCCGTAGTAAAGGAAGGATGTGATGGGAGATAGCGTGAAGAAAGGTTTGTTGTTGGTATTCACTGGTAACGGCAAGGGGAAGACGACAGCGGCTCTTGGGCTTGCCTTCCGCGCCTTGGGGCATGGACATAAAGTCGCCATGATTCAGTTTATCAAAGGAAGCTGGAAGTACGGTGAAATCGAGACCGCAAAATGTTTCCCCGACCAGCTTGATTTTCATGTGATGGGCCGTGGTTTTACCTGGAAGTCCGATGACCTGGAAAAGGATATTGCACTGGCCCGTGAAGCCTGGGCGTTTGCTCTATCAACCATGAAGGATAATGCGCATCGGCTGCTTATCCTGGATGAGCTCACCTATCTGATTTCCTATAATATGCTTGGGGAAAAGGAGATCCTTGCCGGCCTTGCCGCGCGCCCTGAGAATATGCATGTGGTCGTTACCGGCCGGGGCGCAAGTCCAGGCCTGGTTGCTGCTGCCGACCTAGTGACCGAGATGAAGGATGTTAAACATCCATACAAGGAAGGGATCAAGGCGCAGAAAGGAATTGAGTTTTAACTGGTACTGATCCGAGAACACTCAAAAGGGCGAAAAGAGGTCGCATTTGGTGCCGGACTTTTTTCGAGACAGAGAGGGTAGTCATAATACGTGAGGTGACACGGCCTCTTTTTCTGTCTCCGTTTCAGACGATATTTTGAATATCTCTGTCGATATCCCCCCTTTTCTCTTGCAACTTCCCACCTAGTTGGTAAAATTCCTCTCTTTTTATTGACTCCTACTGCCTAGACGTAAATTTCATACATCTTTTCAATACAATGAGTGACACCATGGACTATCGGGATACACTGAATCTGCCCAAAACCAAATTTAAGATGAAGGCCAACTTGACCCAAAAGGAGCCGATGTATCTCAAGCGGTGGGATAAAGAGGGTCTGTACCAGAAACTTGACAATGCCGGTAAAGGCCGTCCCCAGTATATCCTCCATGATGGCCCGCCGTATGCCAACGGCAACATTCATCTAGGCACCGCCTTTAATAAGGTCTTAAAGGATATTATTCTTCGTTCCCGGCGGATGGCGGGTTTTGATGCCCCGTATGTTCCTGGGTGGGATTGTCATGGCTTGCCCATTGAGCATAACGTTGACAAGGAACTTGGTGAGAAAAAGAAAGATATTTCCATTCTTGCCAAACGAGGCGCTTGTCGTAAATACGCCGAGAAATGGATCAAAACCCAGAGGAAACAGTTTAAGCGTCTGGGTGTCCTGGGTGAATGGGAAGCACCTTACCTGACCATGAACTTTGAGTATGAAGCGGATATCGCCCGTGAATTCAACAAATTTCTTTTGTCAGGAGCTATTGTTCGTTCAAGAAAGCCCGTCTACTGGTGTGCCACCTGCAACACGGCCCTGGCAGAGGCGGAAGTGGATTATGCCGATCACACCTCGCCATCTATCTATGTTAAATTTCCGGTCAAAGATGAGCTTGCCGACATTGCTCCTGAGCTTGCCGATCGTCAAGTCTCGGTGCTGATCTGGACCACGACCCCATGGACCCTGCCTGCAAATCTTGCTGTCGCCTTTCACCCGGATTTCGTCTATGCGGCCGTTGAAGTGGGCTCCGAGGTGTGGATACTTGCAAAAGAGCTTGTCGAACAGTGTTTCAATGAGTTCGAGATTAAAGATTACCGGGTGCTCACCACCTTTGGTGCGGCCGGACTGGAAGGGAAAAAATGTCGCCATCCTTTTCTTGATCGAGAATCATTGATGGTGCTTGCCGATTATGTGACTACGGAATCCGGTACCGGTTGTGTTCATACCGCACCGGGCCATGGTGCTGACGACTATCTGACCGGCCTTCGATACGGGCTTGAGATTCTGTCACCTGTTGATGATAAGGGTCGCTATACCGCAGATGCCGGTAAATATGAAGGTCGTCAGGTACCGGCTGTGAACCGGGAAATCAACGACGATATGGCCCAAGACGGAACCCTGATCAAAGAAACGGCCATCGCGCACAGTTATCCCCATTGTTGGCGGTGCAAAAAACCGGTCATGTACCGGGCCACTGAACAGTGGTTTATCTCCATGGAAAAAAATGATCTTCGCAACAAGGCGTTACAGGCTATTGACGAGGTAAGCTGGACCCCGGCCTGGGGCCAGCAGCGTATACAGGGCATGGTCGAAGGACGACCGGACTGGTGTCTGTCCCGCCAGCGTTCCTGGGGTGTTCCCCTGACCGTACTCACCTGTTGCAGGTGCGACGAGGTCTTGCAGGATGCCTCGGTCTGTGCCCGGATTGAAGAATTGTTTGCCAAAGAAGGGGCAGACGCCTGGTTTAAGTACGAAGCAAATGATTTTGTCGATGAGGGGGTCAAATGCACTTGCGGCGCAACCGATTTTCGTAAAGAAACCGATATTCTTGACGTGTGGTTTGATTCCGGGACCAGTCATGCCGCCGTGCTTGAACGTCGTGACCAATTGCGTTCACCGGCGGACCTCTACCTGGAAGGTAGTGATCAGCATCGCGGTTGGTTTCACTCTTCACTGCTGACCTCGGTTGGAACCCGGGGGCGAGCGCCCTACAAGGGCGTGTTGACCCATGGGTATGTCGTTGACGGTCAGGGCAAAAAAATGTCCAAATCCGTTGGTAATGTCATCGCCCCGCAGGAGGTCATCGACAAATATGGTGCAGAGGTGTTGCGGCTCTGGGTTGCCAGTGAAAATTATCAGGACGATATCAAGGTATCTGATGAGATACTCAAACATGTTTCCGATGCCTATCGGAAGATGCGCAACACCATTCGCTTTCTATTGAGCAATTTGTCCGATTTTGATCCGAACCTGCTACATACGGTATCTGCAGACAGTTTTACCGAGATTGATCGCTGGGCCTTGAGCCGATACGCGGAACTTGTGCGTAGGGTGAAAAGGGCGTATGAAGAATATGAATTTCATGCGATCTATCATAGCCTCCACAACTTTTGCGGTACTGTTGTCTCCAGCCTCTATATGGATATTCTCAAGGATCGCCTGTACTGTTCGGCTCCTGATGATCCACAACGCCGGGCTGCGCAGGTTGTTATTTACAGGATGCTTGACGGCCTCCTGCGCCTGATGGCTCCCATTCTCTGTTTCACAACGGCTGAAGCCTGGGAACATTTTCATGGCCTGACCCAGGATGCACCCATAGAAGATTCGGTTTTTTTTGCAGATTTTCCAGATGTCGATGACATCATAAAAGATGAGGCATTGGATGGGCGCTGGGTGCAACTGCTGAATATACGTGGCGAGATTACCAAAGTGCTTGAGGCCGCCCGCCGCGACAAGGTGATAGGACTTTCCCTCGATGCAGAGGTCCTGTTGGAAGCTGGTGGTGATGTGCTGGGTTTTCTATCTGAAAACACCGCCCTTATCAAAGAGTCATGTATCGTTTCCGGGTTACGGTTAGTTGAGCGCCTGGAAGAGGAACACGGGGTTGCAGTCGTTGATGCAGAAAATGTTGCAGGCTTGAAAATCGCTGTCAGGCCAGCGCAGGGAGGTAAATGCGAACGGTGCTGGGTTATTGAGACCTCGGTTGGTGAAGACAGTGAACACCCGACACTCTGTGCCCGCTGTGCAGATGTGGTTCGTACTCTGAAGGTCTGAGTTGTGCCCGTGCGTTTTGCTGTCATTTTTTTTCTGGTTGTCTGCCTGGATCAGCTCACCAAGCTGTGGGTGGTTCAGCACTTTGCCCTGTATGAGTCCAGTACTGTTATCCCTGGATTGTTTAGTCTCACTTACCTGACCAATACCGGGGCGGCATTCGGTATTTTGGCCGGGCAACCAGCCTTATGGCGGCAACTGTTTTTTGTTGTTGTCGCCTTGCTTGCCTTGGTTGCAATTTTTTTCCTTCATAGGAAGATTAGTGCTGAAAGCCGCTGGTATACAGTCAGTCTTGCCTTAATTGCCGGCGGCGCCGTCGGCAACCTTATAGACCGGGTACGATTAGGTGCTGTTGTCGATTTTCTTGACTTTTATCTCTCAACCCACCATTGGCCAGCATTCAACTTGGCCGATTCTGCCATCACTGTTGGGGTGGCCATTTTCTTGCTGGTGAACTTCGTGCATTCGAAAAGGGAAGGCCGCGAAAGTCAAACAGAGGAGTAATAGCGGCCGGCCTTCATGTTCCTGCACAGACCAGTGATTCCTCTGCGCACATTGTGGTTGTGTGTCAACTGCTTTGCTCTATCGTATTAGCACCTCTTTGTTTTAAAAAATTCCAATCCTGCAAATTAATTCTGCCGCACCACGTTTTGTCAATATCCATCAGGTTTACCTAGTAAATTGCATTACCCTGCCTTGACTTCTTGTTTTCAAATTTCGTATTCTAGCCAAACCTGTCGAGAGGCAGGGACGGAAAGCCACGGGTCAACATGTGACAGCCGGGTTACCTCACACAGGGTAACCCGGCTTTTTTTATGATAACCAACAGAGCTCAGGCCACATGCCGAACAGCCTGAGTGACATCGGGAACAGGGGACTGAATTTTTTTACCAACTGATTGAGCGCGGTTTTAAGGGGAAGAAATCGTGCTCTTACAACTAACTCGATTGAGTGATTGCCAAAAGAAAACAACAAGAGAGCCAAAAGAGGGGTAAATGTGAGTTTGAAAAGATGTGTGGCGACACGGCAATCGGAAAACGTGTCACAAAGGGGGAGTGATAAATGGATAAACTGCGAGCAAAAACTACCGGTCAACTTTTCGAGGCAACGGTGAACCTTGAGTTTGATTATTTTATCAAATCGTTAGAAGAGGAGGTGAGTATCGCTGATTTCGGTGAGAGAATATCCATAAAAGATGCGCATAACGATGGACTAGCTGTTTACTTTGACAATAG
>CALZIH010000061.1 GCA_945787305.1 uncultured Desulfobulbaceae bacterium
TGATCCATCCCACGATCCAACAACCCCAGCAGAGCTCCCAGCCCCGACCGCCCACGCACCACGACCGAAGGTGGCTGCGCGCAGTGTGCTTTCGGCATTCATCGCCGTCGGATCCATTTGCGCCACCTTGTGAACCTTGGCGGCACTATTCATCTCAGAAAACATGTCCACATCATTATTCGATGCGCTGCCGTCAGTGCCGATGCTCACACAGACCTGCGAATCCAGCAGCTTATCCACCGGCGCAATTCCGGAAGCAAGTTTCATGTTGGATTCCGGACAGTGGGTCACTTTGACCCCGTTCTTGGCAAGCAGTGCTATTTCATCATCTTCAAGCATGACACAATGTGCAGCCAGGACCCGTTCATTTAAAAGCCCCAACTGCTCAAGGTGCCGTACCGGACTACAACCGTAGCGCTCGATGCAGGTTTCTACCTCCTCCCGATTCTCCGAGAGGTGAATGTGATAGAGGGCATTACGCTCGGCAGCCACCTGGCCGAGTCTGTTCAGCAAGTCCGGGGAGCAGGTATAAACGGCATGGGGGTTAACGGTAACGGTGACCAATTCATGCCCGCCGTAGTCTGCAAACAGCTCCTCCATATAGGTGAAGCCATGGTCCAGCGCGCCATAATTGGGTGAAGGAAAATCATACAGCACTTCTCCGAGCCAGGCCCGCATACCGGACTCTGCCGTGGCCCTGGCCACATCCTTTGCAAAAAGGTACATATCACAAAATCCGGTGGTGCCGGATTTGATCATTTCGCAAAGCGAGAGCAGTGTGGAGTAATATACGATTTCTCCACTGAGCTGTGCTTCCCGGGGAAAAATATATTCCTGCAACCATTGCATGAGCGGCAAATCGTCGGCCAAGCCGCGAAAACAGCTCATGGCCGCATGGGTATGGGTGTTCACCAGACCGGGCATAATCAGGCCATGCTCCTCTGCCATGAACTCAGCTTGCGGATGCTTTGCGCAAAGAACAGCGGCATCCCCGATCTCAACAATCCGGTCCCCTTCAATAACCAAGGCACCATTTTCAAGGATGGGGTTGTCCGCATCCATGGTCAACAGGTATCTACCACTCAGTATCAGCTTTTCCGTCTCCATGATTACATACCGGCAAGGATTTTCAGGATCAGTCGTTGTAATCGGGGCTCTGCCCGCTCTGCTGCAGTAACGATATCCTCCAGCAGAATGGGTTGAAAATTATCCGGATCATTGACATTGGCAACCACCGATAGCCCCAGCACCCGCAGGCCAGCATGAAGAGCAACCAGAATCTCCGGTACCGATGACATCCCGACCGCATCCCCTCCAATCATTCGCAGATAACGGGTTTCAGCAGGCGTTTCGAGACTGGGCCCGGGAATACAAACGTATGTACCGGCAACCACTTCATTCAGCCCCAGTTCTACCGCCGTATCCATGGTCAACTGCCGCAGGCCTGCATCATAGGGCTGAGAGAGATCAGGAAAACGCTCGCCCCAGGTGTCCACATTCGGACCTCGGAGAGGATTTTCCGGTAACAGGTAGAGATGATCTGCAAGAACCATTATCGTGCCGGGAGAATAGTCGGCATTCAAACCGCCGGAGGCATTGGTGACAACAGCGGTCTTGGCGCCAAGCAGAGACAGAACCCGTACAGGAAAGGTGACTTCACGGGTGGAATAGCCTTCATAGTAATGAAAGCGTCCCTGGAGCAGGGCAACACTTTGCCCGCCAAGCATACCGACAACTAGATTGCCGGCATGGCTCGTGACGGTGGATTGGGGAAAATGGGGAATTTCGGCAAAAGGAATGGTGCAGGCGTTTTCCATGGCCCTTGCCAGTCCTCCCAGCCCGGTTCCGAGCTGTATCATGATTTCTGGTGCTGCAGGCAGGCGCGATTGCAGGTAGTGGACCGCCTCTTCCACTTGTGCCTTATATCGCTCCATATCCATCACGAAAGGGCGTGCTTACGGATGTACTCTTTGATCTGTTGTGCATTTGCATCCATTGTCTCGCAGCGACTCTCTTTACCTTGAAGTTCAGTCAGTGACTCCGGCAACTCAACATCCTCATGAATGGCCTTTTTGACAGCTTCGCCAAATTTGGCCGGATGGGCCGTCGACAGGCAGATAACAGGCCGTTTGCTATCACGCAACTCCAGGGCCGCCCGAAAACCGACAGCGGTATGCGGGTCGAGCAGGTAATTTTCCTTCGCGTAAACATCGCCTATGGTCTGGATGGTTTCCTCTTCGCTGACGCTGCGGGCAACAAAGTCTTTCGCCACCCGCTCGCGCTGCTCAGAAAGGTCCAGCCGACCTGTAGAGGTAAACGCTTCCATATCTGCTTGTACCTGTCCGCTATTCTCGTCTCGCAAATAATACAGATAGCGTTCGAAGTTGGAAGCTATCTGAATATCCATCGATGGACTGGAAGTAGGCGTAACAGTACCGCTGGTGGAATAATCGCCCTGATTGACGAAACGGTTCAGGATATCGTTTTCATTGGTGGCCAGGATCAAGCGGTTGATACAACCTTCCGGCAGCAGTTGTTTTGCCACATAGCCGGCAAAAATATCGCCAAAATTCCCGGTGGGAACCGAGAAGTCAACAGATTCGGCCCCGGTCTTCCAGAGTTTACAATAACTGAACACATAGTACACAACCTGGGCCAAAACCCGGGCCCAGTTAATGGAATTTATTGCTCCGAGATGGAACCTGTCCTTAAACTCAAGATCACTGAAGATCCCCTTGACAATGGCCTGGGCATCGTCAAAGGTTCCCCGCACAGCAATATTGAATACATTGGGATCGACAACGGTCGTCATCTGCAAGGCCTGAATGGGACTGGTACGACCATCGGGATGGAGAATAAAGATGTTGATCCCCTTCTTCCCCCGTACGCCATAAATGGCTGCACTGCCAGTATCTCCGGAGGTAGCCCCGATTATATTCATAACACTGCCGGAGCGCTCGAGGATATATTCAAACATATTGCCAAGCAGTTGCAGGGCAACATCCTTGAATGCCAGGGTCGGGCCATGAAACAGCTCCATAACATACAGATCACCGACCTTCCGCACCGGCGTTATCTGGGGGTGAGAAAAGCCGGCATAGGAACGCTCTATCAACCCGTCAAGATCCAGCTTCGGTATATCATCAATAAACAGACTGAGCACTTCCAGGGCCAGATACTGGTACGGCAGATTACGCCAGGAATTCAAGGTCGCCGGGCTAATGGTCGGTAAGGTCTCAGGCAAGAGTAGTCCGCCGTCACGTGCCAAACCCATCATGACCGCATCCTGAAAGCCAATGGGATCTACCCCGCCCCGGGTACTGATATATTTCATGGTTATTCTCCTCTACGAGAATGGAGACACCGTGTGCAAACAGATATCTCAGTACATTTATAGATCTGGAACTGTACTCCTAACCTGCTACTCTTTAACAGTTCAGCAGGTTCTCCCCCTCCATCTCCGCCGGAACCGGCAGGTCAAGAATTGAAAGCATGGTCGGGGCAATATCTTTGAGAGCACCGCCCCCCTCCAAAGTACACTCCTTAAACTGATCCGCCACAAGAACCAGCGGCACGGGGTTCAGGCTATGCGCGGTGTACGCGCCGCTGGTGGCCGGATCGACCATAATTTCAGCATTGCCATGATCGGCAGTGATCAGCATTACACCGTTTCGCTCCCGCATAAAGCTGCGAATTCTTCCCAGACATCGATCCACAGTGGCACAGGCCTTGACCGCGGCATCAAAAATACCGGTATGGCCGACCATATCGCAATTGGCAAAGTTTAAGATAACCACATCAAAAGGAGTGCCCGCATCTTCATTGCTTTGCAATGTCTCCAACAGGGCATCCGTCACGGCATCCGCACTCATCGCCGGCTTCAGGTCATAGGTGGCCACATCTCTGGGTGACTCAATCAACAGTCGTTCTTCACCGTTAAAAGGCTCTTCTTCCCCGCCATTAAAAAAATATGTCACATGGGCGTATTTTTCGGTCTCGGCAATACGCAGTTGACGCAGTCCGTGGCGACTGAGTTCCTCGCCCAGAATACGGTTCATGCTCATGGGAGCAAAGGCAACAGGAAAGGGGAAATCACTCTCATATTCGGTCATGGTAACCAGTTCCAGCAGGTTTGGCCGATTGGTGACTTCAAACCCTTTAAAGTCTGTATCGATGAAGGCATGGCACAATTCACGAACCCGGTCAGCCCGGAAATTAAAAAAGACCACCCCGTCACCGTCGCTGACAGGACCGACAGCCTCTCCGCCAGCATCAACAAGGACGGTCGGCACAATAAATTCATCGGTTTCCTGGCGACCATATGCCTCCTGTATGGCCTCAACCGGATCGAGAGCGTTGTTTCCGTGTCCCGCAACTACAGCCTTCCAGGCCTTTTCCACCCGGTCCCAGCGCTTGTCCCGATCCATGGCCCAGTAGCGGCCGCTGACAGTTGCTATCCGACCACAACCGATTTGTTTCATTTCCGATGCGAGATGACGCATATATTCCAACCCAGATGACGGGGGCGTATCACGGCCGTCCATGAAACAATGGACAAAGACCTTCTCCAAGCCCTTTTTCTTACACATAAGGAGCAGGGCAACAAGGTGGTTTACATGGGAATGGACCCCGCCATCGGAGAGCAGCCCCATCAGGTGCAGAGCGCTGCCTTTGGCCTGCACCTTGTCCATAACCCCATTCAATTCCTGATTTTCGGCAAAATCACCGGATTCAATGGCCAGGTTGATTCGGGTAAAATCCTGGTAGACGATGCGCCCGGCACCGATGTTGAGGTGACCGACCTCTGAATTGCCCATCTGTCCTTCAGGCAGACCAACCAGACCGTTGTGGGCAACAAGGGTAGTGCTTGGAAACGCACTACTCCATTCATCCATATTGGGGGTGTCGGCAATATCTACTGCATTGGTCGGGCTCTTTTCTGCAATACCCCAACCGTCGAGAATAGCGAGGAGAAGAGGGGTATTTTTACGCATAATCAACCTTCCTCTGCAAGCAACTCGTCCAAATCGACTCGTGGAGCATCATGCCATAATCCTTCCAGGTCATAAAACGCCCGCTTCTCTTTATAAAAAACATGGACCACCACATCATTGAAATCAAGCAATACCCACAGCCCTTCCCGGAGCCCTTCATTGTGTTTGCTTGAAATCCGTTTTGAGCGAAGCGCACCTTCTATGGCCTCGGCAAGTCCCTGAACGTGGCGAGTGGAGCGTCCGCTCATCAGAATAAAGTAATCCGTAAACGACGCCATTCCCCGCACATCAAGGATCACCAGTTCTTCCGCCTTGGTATCATCCGCAACCCGGGCACATAGAGCGGCAAGCTCCCGGCCGCTTTTCTCATCGTGTTCTTTTTTCAGTTTTCTCATATTTCAAAATCAAGGGTTACGGTTGAGTATTCAACATTTCGAATTCACAGGTTACAATGTACAGACGCACCAACACTTGAGCGCCTCAACTTAACTATTTGCCGCCTTTTTTCTTTCTCGGTGGGAAATCAAAGCTCAGTTTACCTTTGTCATCAAGGAGCAAATACGCGTCAAAGGGTCTCTTTTTCTTGGAAATAAAGCCATTGATCAGTTCCGTCTTGCCGTTGGTCAACAGCTGTTCAATATGATCGGGGTCAATACGGCGGCCAAGTATCATTTTAGAAATCCGCAACCCTTTCTTACTCTCTCCGCTCAATGCCGATTCGGACATATAGGCAGCGGGAGTTTCATATACCTTGGTCTGGTCAACGGGAGAAAGGCCAAGTGGTTCCTGCTGCTTAATCTCTTCAATGTCTAACTGATCCGTGGAATCGGCGAAAAGGAACTCGATCTTGGAGTTACTCAGTCGTACCGAAGCGGTAAACAATTTGCCTTTTTTGGAACGAAAATCGGCAAAAGGACCTATGGTCTCACCGTGGATCAGGCTGACGACCTCATCGTTATCCATAATTCTACCGCCCAGTACCTTACGAATGAGGATTTTTTTATCCTCGGACTCATAAGCCGTTGCCGTCTCGTAAAACGTTATGCCTTGTACGGGAGAAAATGGCGACTCTTTGCGTTCAGCATCCTGATCGCCGTTTTTCATCTTTGCAACAATGGCGCTGGTCATTTCCCGGATTTCATCCATGAATTGTTCACGGGTCATCGAGCCTTTCAGGATCTGGCTGAGTTTGTACTCCCACTCACCGGTCAACTCCGGAGAAGCCAACACATCAATATGTTTGTCCGTCAACAGGGCCAGCAGTTCAAAGGCCTTCCCTGTGGGAACCAGCTCCCGCTGCTCCCGACTGACATACTTTTCATTGATCAATTTTTCAATAATGGCCGCTCGGGTGGCAGGGGTGCCCAGGCCCCTTTCTTTCATCGCTTCGGCCAGCTCCTCATCCTCAATCAATTTACCGGAATGTTCCATGGCCGAAAGCAGCGTTGCCTCAGTAAATCTTGGCGCCGGTTTGGTCTGGTGTTCCTGCAGATCGATCTCCCGGCAGGAAACCGGTTGTGCAGCGGGTAACGGCTGTAACGTCTCCTTATCTCCACTGCCGGCCTGCACTCCGTACACGGCCTTCCAGCCGGCTTCGACCAGAATTTTCCCCTCGGTAAGGAAGGTCTCTTTCTCAACAACGGATAATCGCGTCGTGTTATGAAAGACGGCTGAAGGGAAAAAAACGGCCAGAAACCGCTGCACGATCATTTGATAGATTTTCTGCTCCGGCTCAGAAAGGGTTCCCGGAATTTGCGCTGTGGGAATAATGGCAAAATGATCGGTGATTTTTTTATTGTTAAAAATCTTTTTGTTCTTTTTCAGGTAATTTTTCTGCAGAGCCTCAGCGGCAAAACGGCCGAACTGCCATTCCTGTTGTTTACCGACCACTTTTTTCACCGTAGGGAGGTAATCCTCAGGCAGACAACGACTGTCTGTTCTCGGGTAGGTGACAAGTTTATGCCGCTCATACAGAGCCTGGGTCAGAGCCAGGGTATTCTTTGCCGAAAACCCGAATCGGCTGTTGGCCTCTCTTTGCAGCAGGGTAAGATCATAGAGTGGCGGAGAACTTTGGGTCGATTTTTTTCCGGTCTCCTCGACTACAGCCTCTTTCCCCAGACATTTATCGCTGATAGCCTCCGCTTTTTCTTTGTCCCAGAGTCGATTGCGGCGTCCATGGGGGGCATTTTCATCTTTTTTGAACTCCGGATCAATCCATACCCCTTCATAGCTGACATCCTGACACTGAAAGGTAGCATGCAGTTCAAAATAGTCGGTAGGGGTAAAGGCTCTTCGTTCCGCCTCACGCTTGACCAGCAGGGAAAGAGTCGGGGTTTGCACTCTACCGCATGGAGTCTTGCGAAAACCGCCGAATCGGGAATTATAACAGGTTAAGGCTCGGGTAGCATTGATACCGATCAACCAGTCCGCCTCAGATCGGCAGAGGGCCGTATCCTCCAGAGAAAGCATCTCCTGATTGTCACGCAGATGCGCAAGACCTTCACGAATGGCATCGGCAGTCATGGACTGCAGCCAGAGACGACGGATGGTCTTGCCGGCCACCGAACGGGTGGCTGCCTGTTTCAAAATGTACTTAAATATCAGCTCCCCTTCACGACCGGCATCACAACCGTTGACGATGACTTCAACATCCCGACGACGAATCAACTTGGACAGGGCATTGAACTGGGTTTTCGTTCCAGGAAGCACAGCCAGAGGAAATGGGTCGGGCAGAATCGGCAGGTTATCAAGCGTCCATTTTTTAAAGTCGGGATTGATCTCCTCAGGGTAGGCAATGGAAACCAGGTGACCGATGGCATAGGATACAATATAATCGCCACCCTCGTAGTGGGTCTTGGTTTTTTTAAATTTTCCGGGGAGCACTTTGACTATATCAGCGGCAACGCTGGGCTTCTCGGAGATAATTAACGTTTTTCCCATAGATTTTATCCAGATAGAGAGTCGGGTTAAAAAAATCAGGCCAAAGAAGCCAGAAAATCCCGAATCGCAGCATGAAAGGTTTCAGATTGATCGAGGTAGCATGGATGGGGCGCTCCGTCAATGATCACCCTGCGACTGCCTGCTATTTCATTAAGGAGAATATCACTCTGGGCAAGCGGAGCAATCTGGTCCTCACTACCCCAAATCAGCAGCGTCGGCACCTTGATTTCCGCCAGCCGGTCACGGTTTTCTTCAACGCCGACGGCACCGACGAGAATCAAGCCGCTGAGCTTTTCAGGATGGTGAACAGCAAACTCCAGTGCTGTCCTTCCGCCCATGGAAGGGCCAAGGATAATTGGTTTTGCCGATGTTTCCTGATCAACAAAACCCTCCAGCATCTGGTCAGGCGTAAGCGAACAGGCCGGCGACTTGCCAAAACCGGGCATATCAACGGCTAAGGCATGGAAACCCTGCCCGGCAAGATAATCTAACGTTCCAAGATCCTGCCAAGTTGCAGCCTGAAATTTCATTCCGTGCAACAATATGATATCAGGGTTCTGTTTCTCGCCACCGACAAGTACGTGGAGGGGACAGGAATTCACGCTAATATTTTTCGACTCAATGGCATTCATTGGACTCTTTCCTTGACTATGCACCATCGTTTTTCATATGTTATTTGTAATAAATTGCTGACAACAAGTAAGCGACATCGTCATCTTTGTCAACGATGAGAATCGCAAAGGCAAAGACAGCCCCGCATTTTACCTCCCGAAATACCTCTTCATTTACCGTTAGTTAAAAAATATTTTGTGATTTCACTTTTACAAACGTTTTGTGGTACACTGCCCTCAAACAATGAATGCTTCCTTTTACCAATAAACACACTCTATAAATATGCTCCGTAACGTGTCCTTGAAATTTAAAATCATGGCAATGATCTTCCTGCCTGTTCTATTGCTCTGCCCTGTCTTTTTTTCCATCTACAGTCAGGGAACAGGAGCCTTGAAAGCCGAACGAAACCGGACCATGCGCATTGCCGACACCATTGCCTTAAATGGTTCACTTGCCGGACAGTTACCGCAAATGGAAAAAGCCCTGACCAATGTCCTCAACACCGATGAGCTGATCACCTTTATGGTGAACCAGCAGGAAGCTTCAGCAAAAATGGTCCTTGATGGACTTTTCCTCTCCCTGCAGGAGGAAGACGTTGTCCGGTTTGTACTCTACGATTCCGGGTACAAAGTCATCCTGCAACAGTCGGCTAATCTGCCGATGTATCCCGCCATCTTACCCAAAAGCCTACAGCCGCTGTTCAAGGAAGCGGAAAAGGATTTTGAATTCCACTATTTCTTTAGAGCCCCGGATGTTCAAAGCGAGGCCTATCCTGTTACGTATTCCGTTACAACCGTCGTCACCGATGACGATGACAACACCATCGGTTATGTTGAACTTGCCCTTAACCCTGCGGTATGGATTAACCAAATTGCAGAGTTAACTACTAACACGGCAATGCTCTATGACCCGAGCCGAAAAACAATTACTTTTTCAACCAATGAGGAAATGACCGCCTCACTCTTACCTGCCTTGCCGGACGATCTAGCCAGTCAATCCTTTGTGCAGGTAAAGGCCGATCAAACTGTTCTCCTTGCCGACATTCTGCCGCTTAATGGCCCTGATGAAGAAATAGCCGGGCTGCTGCTGGTCACCAGCGATGCGACCTCGTTTGTTGCTGCTGAAAACAGACGATGGATGTACGGAGTTGCCATTACCCTGGCCATAGTATTTCTTTCTCAGCTCATTGCCTTTTTGGTCGTAAGCAGGAGCATTATTTCGCCCATCAGGCAGGTCATCTCCTTTGCATCGAAGGTGGCGTCCGGAGATACTTCTTCGTCTCTGAAAATACATGCCGGCGGCGAAATCCACCAGATGACCGATGCGCTCAACACCATGGTCGACCATATTCAGAAACGCGCACAGCAGGCCCAGCAGATTGCCTCCGGCAACTTGGCGGTTACAATAGATGTCTTTTCCGAACACGATACCTTGGGCACATCACTTATTGCCATCACCGACGGCCTGGGTGCCATCATCCATGAAATCAGAAATAATGCGGAAAACCTCCTGCAAAACTCACAAAAAATCACCCAACTCTCCGATGACCTGGATGCAACGTCTACGGTCATAGAATCACGGGTCCAAGACCTGGAAGCCTCTTTCAACACGGTCACCGAGAATCTTGAGATTGTTGCCAGCTCCACAGAAGAGATGTCTGCATCCATTCAGGAAATCAGTGAGAATACCGAAAAAAGCAGCCAGACAACCAAAAAGGCAAAAGATATTTCGACCAAGAGCTCACAGGTTATTCAACGACTTAATGAAGTCGCCATAAGTATCGGCAAGGCAAATCAGGCTATTACCGAATTTGCCGATCAAACAAACCTGCTCGCTTTAAATGCAACCATTGAGGCAGCAAGGGCCGGGGAAGCCGGTAAAGGATTTGCCGTCGTGGCCTCCGAAGTGAAAGATCTGGCCAGCCAGAGTATGGATACGGCAAAATCTATCCGGGCAGACATCGAAAATATTCAAAAATTCACCACTGAAGCCGTTCATTCTGCAGAAAATATTACAGAAGTCATCGAATCGGTTAGTGAATCGTCACTGGTTGTTTCAACCGCTGTCACGGAACAGTCTTCGGTGGCAAATGACATCTCGCAAAATGTTTCAGACGCCCATCAGAGAACCGCCGGTTTTTCGAAAAATGTTGAAGATATCAACAATTCGGCATCGGTTACCAGCCAGACCATGACCGCGCTTAACGAGTCTGCACAACAATTAGCCGCGGTGGCCACGACGCTACGTCAAAGTGTCGAATCATTTACCTTAAAGTCCTAAAAAAACATCGCCAGAAATAACCAAAACAGGAGGTAATCACTGGAAAAATCCTTTACAACGCTTGCCTGGGGAGTACCGATTTGGGATGAAGACACGGCAATAGCGAAGTTGAAAGGCGGGGAGAACATCCTCTGGGTAGATACCCGGCCGGAGAGTTTCTTTAAAAAAGGAACCGTAAGGGATGCGGTCCTGCTGATCTACAACAAAAAAGGAAAGGAAGAAAATACCCTTTCGCCGGAATCGCTTGACAAGGCGCTGACAGACAAGGGGATTGCCAAAGACCAGGCAACCATCGTCTTCTTTTGTCAGGGGCCGAAATGCCATCGCAGCTACAACGCATCCTATGCCGCAGTCACTGACTGGGGCTACACCCCTAATCAGATAGTCTGGTTTCGCGCCGGATATCCCTATCTCTTTAAAGCAGTCCAATCTAATCCCAAGCTGAAACGAAAAGCAAAGCGCTACATCAGCGACGACGGTGTCAAACAACTATAAAGAAGCTCAATATATTCTTGTAAAAAAGGTGTTGCGGTTATTAGCCGACAACACCTTTTTTTACGCATATATCCTGTTACGAGCTCGAGCACTGCAATTGCATAAGTTGATTGCAACACTTCAATTTTGAAACTCAACCCGCCTGCAATTTCCATATTGTGAGATGGTCTTTCGTTCAGTGGTCCTTATAAATTAATTTCAGCAGTAAAATAATAAAACAACATAACAATATAATGAGACGTTGTTGCCAGTTGCCCTCTCGTCATGCCGGACCGAATTCCTTCTGCGAGAACGCTAGTAACCGACTATCCGTCTATTCAAATTTAACAATCCTTTGATTGTATCCTAGCTATTGTGGATTGCATATGATGACGATGCGGCCACAGCCTTTATGTTGGCATAAATTTTGAAAGCGGGTAATTATTTAATTAAAAGTACACGCTGATATATATGCTAGATTCTTGCATGGGAGGGTATTTTCTCCACGGATAGAGCATAAAACGCGACAAGCTTTGTAGTTCCCAGAAAAAACCCACCCTCAAACAGATATTTTAGGGACATGTACGTTAAATCAGGTCACAATACAGCTTCATTTATATTTCGGATTGGAGGATAAGAAAAAAAAATGACCAATAGTTCTAAGAAATTAAATGTTGATGCGGATCTTAACAAAAACAGGTTACACTTTACAATATCAAAGAAAATAACAAAAGCAGACCTGGACAGCTTTTATACTGACTTAAGATTTTGCGTTGCGGATTTACAACCAAATTTTGATGTCATAGGTGATTTTTCAGAATGCGACATTATGTATGTCAACAGCACACCTACTTTTAAAAAAATAATGCACCATCTCATCACAAAAAGAATTCGTGAAAAAATTCGAGTAGTGAAAGATAATGTATTTTCCAGGCAATTAAAAAATTTCACATTAAGACAGCAAATTTATGAACCCAGCTATGCCTCTTCACTTAAAGAAGCGGAGGAACATCTATCAAAACATCAAAGAAGAAATGGGCTTCGTATATATTTACGTAACAATCAAGCTGAATACTCAATAGGCGATACAAAAGAAAAAAGTCGTATAATTAACATGTCAACCAGCGGTTGTGCACTAGAACTAGGACAATTGCAACCTTCCGTTGACGAAGAAACGCTGATGAAGATTGCCTTAAAGAACCAGGAATCATCCCTGGAGCAATTCAATATCAAATCAAAGGTAGTCAGGACAAATAATGATTTGTTTGCTGTACAATTCCTGGATCTTGATGAAGAGAAAAAAAATACCTTGTGGAATTGTATACTCTGTGAATCTGAGCTTATGCAATGAGCCTGAAGTATATTCTCGGAATTTCCTGCCTGTGGTAAAGCTTCTCTGCCCCGAGATCCTGTCAATCACATTAACGATTACTTAAGCAAAAGAGGCTCAATTAAAGGGGCTACTGACAAGTTGTTCGCTTCAAATGCTCCTATATCAAATGCCTTTCTTTTGGGACGGGAAACACCTCGCTGATCAGCAGTGATGTGCATCCGGTATTGCCCCGAATCAATAGCCGGGCTTCCCGGCTCAAGGGCATGGGTCTTGGTTGGCCCGCCATTATCGCGTAAAGGGCTCAGTTGCGGATCAATATTTTTCAGGTCTTCTGAAGGTAGCCCGCAGGTATCATCGCTGTCGAGATTATGCCCTTGCGAGGCAATATCGATAGTGAAACGGCAGTTGCCTCCCCTGTTGTTTGAGAGTATGGTATTGACCATGGAGACGACTCCATCGTTGCTTATCCCCCCGCCGCTGCCTGCTGTATTTTCAGCAATGGTACAATGTATGATCTGCATCTGCTCTTCGTTCTGGATAGCTCCTCCAAAATGATGCTTTGCTCCGCCAATCGTATTACTACTCAAAGTTGTATTAACCAAGTCGGCCGACCCGGCATTCAACAGTCCACCACCGACCTGAGCGGAGTTGGCAAAGATTGTACTTGATGAAATATGCAGGGTGCTTTTATCGTCGTTAAAAACCCCTCCCCCCCGCATCGCATGGTTTTCACCTATTGTACTGTTCTCTACTGAGCACGTTCCCCGGTTCAACAGTCCACCGCCAACATCACCGCTCGTTGTTCCAAGAACAGTATTTTTCGACAAGGCACTGTATTTGACAATAACTACAGACCGATTCCGTATTCCGGCTCCCCCTTTCTGATCAGATGCCAATCCTGCCGGCAACCTCCCGTTGATAATCGTAAGCCCCGATAGCAGGACTGTTATATTTTCACCGAGAATATCAAAAACCCGGTCCAGATTATCCGCATCAATATACGTCTTGTTGGTGCCGGCACCGATAATCCGTACAGAATCCGTGATATCCAGATCGCCGGTTGCGGCTTTATCCTCGGCAACACCGGCTATGCTTAACCGATAGGTACCGGAGCCTAGAACAATAACATCCTCACCTGGCAAGCTATTAGTTTCCTCTATCGCACCACGAAGGGTACAAGAGGGGAGGACAAACGGAGGATTGATGATCAGATAGGCGACACAAAGACCGTTGCCGGGTTCCAAGTCATTGACATCAAATATGGAATTTACCATAAACGTTGCAGCACGGGCTGAGCTGGAAAGCTGTATGCTCAGCACGATGACAACGCAAACAACGAGGAAGGGAGCATCAAGGACCGGGCGAACATTGCCGACTCCAGGTAGAAGCAAAGAGATCCATTGCAATAGTGATTTGTTACCACGGGCCTTTTGCATAACTTTTTCTCTCTTCCCCTTGTTGTCGGCATGAAGACCGACAGCCTTTTCTTATTATATAACCGACTATTTATACAGGATAATAGCAGGGAATGTTACAGGAGGCTCATGATAAACCAGCCCACCATAATACAGGCGACAAGCAACTTCACAAGGGCGCCGCCGATGAAGCCGATAAACGACCCATAACCGGCACGCATTGCCCGGTGAAGCTGTTCCCCCATAAGCAATTCACCAAGAATCGCCCCCGCAAGTGGGCCGATCAACAGGCCAAAAGGACCGATAACAAAAATGAGCAGGGAGCCCAAAACTGCCCCCCAAATCGCTGCTTTCGATCCGCCATACACCTTAACCCCGAAGGCAGTCGCTATAAAATCAACCAGATAACTCAAACACACCAGAATGGTCTGGCCCAGAAAAAAAGAAGAGCCCAGAGTATCAAAACCGGTAATCACTCCGTACAGAAAAAAGCCGGCCAAAATCATCAAGGTTCCCGGCAAAACCGGCAACAAGGTACCAGCCATACCGGTGGCAATGACCGGGGTGGCCACAAAAAATCCCCAGACGTGAGGATTGGCAAGGGTCGCGCCCCAAAACATGGTCAGCCAATCAACCAATGGTCAGCACCTTTGCCCCCCGGACATCACCGGCCTTCAGGGCACATAAGGCCTGATTGGCCTGAGAAAGCGGGTAACATGATACCAATGGCTCAATATGCATGTCGGCGGCAAGTTCGAGGAAAGCGCGAACATCGGAGCGACAGATGTTTGCAACTGACTTGATTTCCTTTTCCAACCATAAATGGCTGGAGTAATCAAGCCCTAACAGTTGCTCTTGATATCGACGCTCCTTGCGGATGGCGTTGATAACCAGACGACCGCCGGGCACTAAAAACCCCATGGCATCAAGCACCGGTTTCCATGCCGGGGTGGTATCAATTATGGCATCAAGCAGTTGCGGAGGACTGTCCTGGCTTGCTCCAGCCCATGCCGCCCCCAGCTCAAGAGCAAAGTTTTGCTGGATTTTACTGCGAGCAAAGACAAAAACCGGACTGTCGGGAAAACGGTGACGGACCATTTGCAACACCAAGTGTCCGGAACCGCCAAAACCTGTCAGACCAAGTGTTTGCCCATTTTTCAACCCACTGAGATGCAGGGACCGATAGCCTATTGCACCTGCACACAATAACGGCGCGGCCTGGACATCAGACAAGGCTCCGGGTATTGCAAAAGCAAAATGTTCTGACACCGCCATGTATTCAGCATAACCGCCATCCACGTCCCGACCGGTGGCGCGAAACTCGGAACAGAGATTTTCCAATCCCTTTTTACACAACGCACATCGGCCACAGGCAGAAAAAATCCAGGCAACGCCAACCCGGTCACCAGGTTGAAAACGGGTTACACCGGCACCGATATCTTCAACCACCCCGACAACCTGATGCCCGGGTATCACCGGCAGTTTGGGTGGTGGGGTGCGCCCTTCTATTACATCCAGCTCGGTGTGACATAC
>CALZIH010000062.1 GCA_945787305.1 uncultured Desulfobulbaceae bacterium
CAACAAACGCAACAGCAGCGCGTACTCCTGACCGTACTCCTTTTCCAAACGCCGTCGGACCAAGGTGGCGAACGCCGGGCTCGTACCGGCCGTGGAAACCGCCAGGTTCAGATCGCCGCGCTGGACAGTGGCCGGCACTTGAAAACTGCACTGGTCAGGGCTGTCAATGACGTTGACCAGGATATCCCGGCTTTCGGCATCCTGAAAAATCCGCTGCTGAATTTCCGGTGAGTCGGTTGCCGCGAAGACAAGAAAAGCACCATCCAGATCACCGGCCGTGTAACCTTTCTGCTCCCACTGGCATCCTTGCTGCCGGACAAGCTTGGCCAGAGCGGATGTGATTTCCGGGCTGACCAATTTCACTTCTGCCTGCTCGGACAACAGTCCTTTTACTTTACGTTCGGCAACCTTGCCACCGCCGATAACGACGCAGCTCTTTCCGGTTATATTTAAACAGACGGTATACACGTTCCTGAAATACTGAAAGTCTTCATTGTACAGGGCGAATTGACAATGCATTCTTCCTGTAATTACAATTATATTCTTTTATATGGCTACCATCAAAGCTCAGCTAGTCCTGATCGGCGAGGGGACTGATTTTATTTTTCTACACCGGGGACAGAATAATTTTCACCACTGATGGCTGTTGAATTGGCTCTTTACTTTTTGATTAATAAAAAAAGAGTTAATCTGTCTCCAGGATTGGTGAAAAAAATTCAGCCCCCTACTTCAAAGGCGCAAAAATATTTCTACTTTCAAGCTGAGCTTTACTGGTAATCAGCTTCTTTTATGACGAAATCAGACAAGCGGTGAGATTGGGGCATGCGTTGATTTGTATCATACCATAAAGGGACAATGGATCTGCAAGGTTCTACGTGGTTCCCAGGAACACCGGTTTACCAGGGTATTGCAACGTCTCCTTCGGCAGTTCCATGATCATTATACCCTAACGGGTGACCAAACGGGTCAAAAGAACCTCTTTTTCCTCTTCAAGGCTTTTTAACTTTCTCTTCTGAGCCGAGATAGTATATTTTTTTTCCGCCATCTGCAAGAAGGGCTGCAGGCTCTTGCGACGGACATCATGGGCAAGATAGACAGCTCCGCCAGGTTTTAACGCATTATCAAGGATAGTCAACAATGGCTGAAAAAACTCGTCCCGAAAGAGAATTTCTGCGCCAAGAATGACGTCATACTTTTCCATTTCAGGTGGATTAAGCCAGTCCAACATAGCAAAACGTACATTATCCAGGCCGCTTGCCGCTGCACTGACCCGTTCAAAATCTAAAATCAGTTCCTCATAATCACTTAAGGTAACGTCATGTCCGCGGGCAGCGGCCGTCAACCCTGGCGCGCCGAGGCCTGCACCAAGCTCAAGTACTTTGGCTCCGTCCGGGAAACGGTGCCCGGCAACAAATTCCGATAACACGATCGCAGCTTCCCATAGACGAATCCAAAAGGGGAACTCGGACACATCCTGTAACGGATCCTTGCCGCCAAGAATCTGCTCAAGGTCAGTGACTTTTAATAGGTTGAGCCGTACATCACCTATGGAGAGCGGTTCAAAGGCGACCTTGTATTGCTTCTTAATTGTATCGTAAAGTTCTTTCTGTTTGATCGGAAGAGTCTGCGGGTCCATATGTTACTCGTCTACACGCTGCTGAAGTAATCGGGGGTGCTGAAGCCGCCGGAGCAGGGACCGGGGACAACATCACTATAGGCTACCTTGAAAAATTGTATTTTCGCCCAATCTCGGCGTTATGCTCATAATTTTATCCTGGGAATATCCTGCCTGTGGTAAAATTATTCGCATGCCTTGACCTTGAACAAAAATTCTAATTTTTCAAGGCACCCATAACACAATATTTACTGGAGATATCGCACATGAGCTCTATAAAGAAAATTATGGTGCCCCTGGCTTTTTCCCCTTTTTCCGAGGGGGTATTGGATTATGCTGCAGAACTGGCCGGCCCACTTGATGCAGAATTACTCCTGGTTAATGTAATAAATGAACGCGACATCGAAGCCGTTCAACGAATATCATCCTTTGGTTATGATGTCGATGAAGGCCATTATGTCGAAGAAGTTGAAAAAAATCGTATTGCCGAACTGGAGAAAATGATTGCGGCACTTGACTTTCCCGAAGAAAAGATAGTTTTCAAGTTTAAGATCGGCCGCCCTGCCGATGTTCTGTTGAAGATGGCTGTTAAGGAACAGGTGGATATGATTGTCATGGGGATCAAAGCAAAATCCGAGCTGGTTCATGCCTTTACAGGGTCGGTGGCGGAAAAACTGTTCAGACGATCACCCATCACTCTTGTTTCCTATCGCGACGAATATCATGCGGAAAAATTACGAAAAAAAGTATTGGAATAAACCGTAGCTGAGTAAAAGCCGGCTAATGAGATATTTTTCTTTTCAGGCAAGTTTTTCCATTGCTGATGCAGCGGCGGAATCAGTAGGCGATACTATCCGCCGGAAATGACCATCATACCGGCAAGATGAAGGAGAAGGTGCTGCCTTTTCCTTCCCCCGAGCTTGCCGCCCAAATACAGCCATTATGTAATTCGACCAATCGCTTGGTTAATGACAATCCCAGACCGGTTCCCTGATACATTTTACTCGGTGACCCGTCCGCCTGTTCAAAGGGATTGAAAATTCTTTCCAGGTCAGCCGGTTTGATACCAACACCATCGTCCATCACTGCTATTTTGATAAAAGTCTTACCAGAAACTGTCTGAATATTACTATCCGAGTCAGTATGCCTGCTCAACTCGGCAAGATTCGTTTTGCTCGCTTTTACAGTAATCTCGCCCCCGCTCGGCGTAAACTTCATGGCATTGGCAAGCAGGTTGAAAACAACCTGCTTTATTTTTCGTTCATCGGCGATGATGCCCTCGGGTATGTCGGCATCAATGTCGAGATGGAGTGCAATATCATTCTTATGCGCCTTTTCCCTGATCATAATAAAGCTATTGGCAAGGAGATTGCGAAGATTGAACTGCCAGGTGTTCAATTCTAATTTCCCAGCCTCGATTTTTGAAAGATCGAGGATATCGTTGATGACGGAAAGCAAGTGTCGGCTGGAGAGCAGAACATCATTGAGGTAGTCTTCCTGGGTCTCGTTCAGTCCGCCGAAATGTTTATCAAGAACAACTTCGGTAAACCCGATAATTGCATTGAGCGGTGTGCGAAGTTCATGACTCATGTTGGCGAGGAATGCACTTTTCGAAACGTTGGCCACCTCGGCTTCTTTTCTTGCCCGGCTTAATTGGTTGTATGTTTCTTCAAGGGTGTCCATCATGAGGTTGAAGTCGATGGCCATATTTCCCACTTCATCCGAACTTTGACCAGACTCATTTGTTTCAGGCTCGGGGAGGCGAATGCTCAAATTACCCTCTTTTTCCGTCACCTCGTGCAATGCTGTTATAAGTTGGTTAATCTTATCAAATACCCTGACTTTAAGAAGTGAAAACAGGACCATCAAAATCATAATCGACCAGAAAAATGGTATCAAATTATACGTGATGAGTCGCCGTCTCTGCTGGTGAAACTTATCCTGATTCAGTGCCACAGAAATATACCCAATCTCTTCACCGACAATACTTTCCAGCAGTTGGGTCTTGGTGGTATAGGAATCCTCTCCGTGAACAAGGGTGTTGCCTGCCGGAAAGGAAACGGTAGCAGGTGTAAAACTGGTTAGCACTGTTTCAAAGTTTTGGTTGTAGAAACTGATCTCCGCACCGGCAACTTCTTTCATGTGAGCTGCCAGGTTATGGTTGCCGTTGATAAATTGCAGCATGACAATATGGCCATATATGTCCCCTGAATCATGAACCAGATGAACCACCGATTCAAAGGTGAGTAAATTGTCAGGACCATGATTGAGCCGTTCCAGAAGATGAGACTGGGGCAAAATGTCGGGCGGAATTCCGTTAAGTCCTACCTGTTCATCATGATTACGTAAAAAGAAAGAAAAATGGTCGTGCCCGATGACAATACCATCCTGAACGTTACTGGTCAGAAACGAGCCCTCGCTATCAAAGAGGAGAAGAAGGTCTATATTGTGTTTAGCGGAAACAGCCTGCAACATCATGCTGATTGGTCGTGTTTTGTCATAGTCAAGAAAATCGACGAATTTCTGATTCTGTTCCTTGATAATTCCGGATACCATGCGAAGCTTGTCAAACTCGTTGTTGAGCATTGAGCTGACAATGACCATCTTTGAGGTGAGTTCCTGTTCCAGTTGCTGATTGACCTTTTGGTTTTCCTGCAGAGCTGAATAAATACCGTTGCCGATGATCATGGCAATAAGCAGACAGAAAAGAAAAATTATTTTGCGAAAGACCGTCCTGGGTGGGCCTTTTTGATGTTTTTTTGAATCGGGAGAGGTACGTCTCATGGCATTTTGACCATTAGCAAATAAGTAATGGACAAGGGTTGCGGGAAGAAAATATCAATCGCATAGCAGTTCACTGTAGAGACTGTTTTCCATTTTGATCAAAGGAAACCCCTCTGATTGCCAGCGAGCCGTGCCACCCTTCAGTATCCCGACAACCTGATACCCTTGTTGGGTAAGAAACTTGGCCGCCATGGGGGCCTGTTTCATTATCCAGTCTGTAATGAGGATCTTTCGGTCTTTTGGTATGAGGTGGTAGTTTTCCTCAAGATAGACAAGGGGAATGTGGTGAACGTTAGCAATGTAATCACCTGAAAGCGATGAGTTGTCCATGACAAACGTCGACCCTCGATTTGAAAGACTGCGTTGGCTCAGACTTCTGACATCAAGAATAAAAACATCCTCCTGTTTCCTGTACTCGTTGAAATCTTTTGGAGAAAGTTTCTTCACTTTGACATTTTTCCAGTTCTCATCAATGGAAAGTGGATATTCAAAAAATCGCCATTCCGGCAGGCCACCTGTAAAAGAGTAAACGTTCTCATACCCTTTCTCCGCCGCAACCCTTGCGGCGCGTTTGCTGTACATTCACCTTTCACTGAGACAATAAAAGACCAGTGTCATGTTCTTGTCTTTAGGTAGTTTGTTGGCAAGCTCTATTGTGTTTATCGGGATATTGATAGATTCCGGTATATGCTGCATAGCGTATTCGATTTCGCTAAGCACATTTATAACAAGAAAATCTTGAGTACCGTCGATCAACCGCTTCAGCTCAGGTGCGGATATCTCCTTAACATTGAAAGCGGAGGAAAGGTTGTAACTCATTAATACCGTAAAAAATACGAAGACAATAAACGATGGTACCGGATAAAACCTGAGGAGCAACCGGGTGATTTGACGTCTGGAAATCATTGTTCATTCACGCGGTTTTCTTGAAGAGGACGACCATCGATAATCGTTCTATGCTCAAGGGGCAATTGTTCTTCACGCCAGCGCACAATCCCCCCCTTGAGGATGCCAAGAACCGAATACCCCTTAGTCCTCAAAAATTTTGCGGCGAGAATTGCCTTTTTGTTCGCCCAGTCGGTTACGACGATCTGCCTGTCTTTTGGGATGTTATGATACCAGTCACCAAGGAAGACCATGGGACAGATCTTCGCATTTTTAATGAAAAGGTTTTCCCGATCATAGGCAATGGGACGTACATCAAGAATATAGACATCCTTGTTTTCCTGCAGCATTGCATGGAGTTTTCGAGGGCTTATTTTACGAACTTTCAAGTTGGCATATGTTGCATTCACCTCCATCGGATAGGTAAAGGATCTCCATTCAGGGATGCCGCCCTTGAAACAGTACACCTGTGTGTATCCCATTTCCGCCGCAATCCTTGCGGCGCGAGCGCTATATGGTCAGGGCTTCCCCATGCAATAGATTATAAGTGGAGTGTCGAATTTTTTGGGCAGCAGATCGGAGTTGTGAAATACGTTGATGGGAATGTTAATGGATCCCGTGATGTGGAGGCCGTCATACTCAATTGTACTCAAGACGTTAATCAATACCACGTCTGGATTTTTTTCAACCATGTCTTTTACTTCCGGAGCCGTGATGTAGACGGGTTCCTGACTTTGGGCCGGTGCAGAACCACAAAGTACCAGGAAAAGAATCGGCAGCCATAACCTTTTTATGAGAAAGGAGGTTTGGGGCGCAAATAAGTGTTTACAGATAGGGACTATTTTTTTCATATTGTTTGTATTTTTTAAAAAAAATGTCCGGTTACAAGTAGGAGCCCACTTCAGCGGCAAAGGTTCGGGTATTGAGGGGCTTACTGATATAACCGGTGCAGCCTGCATCAAGAACTTTCTGTCTATCCCCTTCCATTGCAAAAGACGTCACCGCAACAATCGGGATATCCTTGGTCTGTGCATCTTCTCGTAAAATACGGGTGGCGCTCAAGCCATCCAGGCCCGGCAGCTGAATATCCATAAGAATGAGATTGGGGCTCTGTTGTTTAGCAAGCCTGATTCCCGTTTCGGCATCCATGGCTTCAATGACAACATAGCCTTTGAGTTGCAGCAAGGTGCGCACCAGTTTTAGATTTAACACGTTATCTTCAACAATCAGTATCTTGCTCACTGTTGCATCTCTTCACTAACAAGGGGCTCCACCATGTGCCCAAGCTCTTCCACCACCTTTTCGTCTAAGGTACCTCTTTCCACCTCGTTACGAAGCTGCTGCAGAGCTTTTTTTATGGAGATCGCTTTCCGGTACGGCCGGTCCGTTATCATGGCATCGTATATATCAACCACCGCCATTATTCTGACAACAACCGGGATCTCCTGCCCCTTCAGGCCATCGGGGTAACCGCTGCCGTCCAGTTTTTCGTGATGATGCCTGATAATCTTCAAAGCCAGACCGAGGTTTTTCTTCAACGGCAGACATATTTTGTGGCCGACACGGGAATGGGTCTTCATCAGGTCCGATTCTTCACCGGTGAGTGGCCCAGGTTTGTTGAGTATGCTTTTAGGAACCGCAATCTTACCGATATCGTGTAAAATTCCTCCGATCTTCAAAGACTCTATTTCGTCGGCGGAACGGTTTAATTTTATGCCGAGCTCCTGTGCCAGCTGGGCAACGCGGTGCACATGTCCCTGGGTGTAGACGTCTTTAGCCTCTACAACATTGGCAAGGGAACTTAGTACCGTTTCTATTCCGGTCAGTTTCTCGTTTAATCGTTTTGTCTTCAGCAGTGAGCGGGTCCTGGCCAGCAGTTCCACCTTACTGGGAGGCTTTGTCAGAAAATCATCGGCACCCGTTTCAATTCCTCTGATTTTGGCCTCAATATCATCTAAAGCCGTTATCATGATTATCGGAATCATACGGGTATCGTCTCTGCTCTTCAAGGTGCGGCAGACCTCATACCCGTTAATGCCGGGCATCATAATATCAAGCAGGATGAGGTCGATATCCGTTCGATAGACGGTTTTTAAAGCCTCGGCACCACTGGTGGCCTTAAATGTTTTATAACCAAGGGGAAGAAGCAATGCTTCAAGAAGTTTGACGTTACGTTCCTCATCATCGACGATCAGGACGCGGGGCTGGGTTTGCGAATGTGGTTCCGGGTATTTTTTTTGTGCATAGGCAATGGTATCGATACTGCTTTTTGCCCGACGCAGTTGTTCGTTTGCCGCATGAAAGAGCTCTTCTCTACTGGTTGCTTGCTCCGGATAGCTGGACAGGCCGGCACTGATTGAAAGTTCATTAGCTGAGAACGCTTGAATCTCCTTGCTTATTTTTTCAAGAAGAGAAACCGTATCCTGCACCGCGGCCTGTGGATGGAGTACGGCAAACAGGTCATTGTGCAGACGGGCGGCAAAACCACCTCCCTGCAGGTTATCCCGGAGAATGCTTGCCATGTCCTGCAGGAGACGATCCCCCTGAAATATACCCTTATCCCTGTTATATTCGCTAAAGTGGTCAATATCTACCAGGGCGAGTGAAAACGAGGCTGCTTCCCGGCGGTGTCTTTCTATTTCCTGTTCCAGCCCTAACTGAAAGAATCCGTGGTGATAGAGTCCCGTCAGGCTGTCGGTGCAGGGTACACGAGTCTCGCTGGTGTATTGTTTTTCTAGATTTCGAAGCGTATATTCAGGCATGTGAGCAAGCATATAGAACCATGAAACACTTTTATCCGTGATCAAGCTGCGAAAAGACGAGCCTGCCTGTCCGTATTTGCTTGAACTGTATGTGCCGATGTTGATGGGTTGTACTTCGGTGTATCAATAAAAAAACCTGTAAAATAGCATACTGTACACTGCTATAAATTTTAAAGGTTAACCCTGCTCGCTGTCAAGATAGAACTTCTCCTGACTCCTTTTCCTGCAACTCTTACGGCAAACCTCTTGACAAACCTGCAAATGTAATATTACATAGGCTTTACATCAAGACGGTTTCATCCACATTGCATGACAGAGACGACCATGACAACACTACCTCTGACTGAAAAACAAAAGACCTTTTTCACCTACCTCAAAGGCAAAATCACAGACACCGGACAGGCCCCCAGCCTCAGACAGGCTGCGGTTGATCTTGGTGTAAGTCATACCGCGGTCGCCAGCCTGTTACACACCCTGGAGCAAAAAGGCTGGCTGCAGCGTGAGGGACGCTACAGCCGTACCGTTCGCCTGCTGGAACAGCAGCAGGCCCCGTCCCCCTCTGGCCGGGAAATCCCCATAGTCGGCCAGGTCGCTGCCGGTCTTCCGCTTTATGCTCAACAGGAATGGGCCGGCAGTATCCTGGTCGACCACCGCATGTACCGGGGCGACAACCTTTTTGCCCTGCGGGTACAAGGGGATTCCATGCGCGATGCCGGCATTCTCAATGGAGACCTGGCTATCTGTGAACCACGCCAATATGCCGAAAACGGCGAGATCGTTGTAGCTCTGATCGAGGGCGACGAGGCAACGGTGAAACGTTTTTTTTACCGGGGCGATCATATTGAACTGCAACCGGAAAACACAAAATACGCCGTCATGCGTTATGGGCTGGGCGAGGTCTTGATCCAGGGGCGGGTTATAGGCATCCAGCGCGGCCCGGAGCAAATGGCGCTCACCTGATATGCCGGCGCCTGCCCTGCATAAAAATGGTTGTTCACTCCTGATCGGCACCAGCGGGTTTTCTTATCCAGAATGGATCGCCAGCGGGTTGTATCCGCCAGGAACAAAATCCGCTCACATGCTGGAGTTGTACAGCCGTTTTTTTCCTGTGGTTGAGTTGAACTACACCTGGTATCAGATGGTGCGTATTGAGGCAGTGCAACGTATGCTTGCACGGGTTCCGGATACGTTCTGTTTTACAGCCAAACTGACCAGGACCATGACCCATGAGGTCGATGACAACTGGCGCAGTCAGGCTAAACTGTACATGCGCGGCATAACCCCTTTGCTGTCGTCGGGACGTCTGCTTGCGGTGCTGGTTCAGTTCCCCTCTTCCTTTCAACGGACAACGAAAAACCGGCAATACCTGGGACGCCTCATTGACCGGCTGCAGGACCTGCCGCTGGCGGTGGAATTCCGCCATCGGTCCTGGGCACATGATCGGGTCTTTTCCGGTTTGCAGGAGCGACAGGTAACGTTGGTCGCGGTTGATGCCCCTGCCTTGCCCGACCTCTTCCCGCCCTTAGACATCGTCACCAACCCGGCTCTGTTTTACCTCCGCCTGCATGGACGCAATGGCAAAGGATGGCGCTCGGGCACCATGCAGGAACAATTCAATTACAACTACACGAAACAGGAACTGCGCTGGTGGACGGAAACAAAAATCCTGTCCATGGCTGAGCAATGCCGCCGGGGCGTTCTTTTTTTCAACAATCATGTGGCAGGTCAGGCGGTTCACAACGCCCGGGCCATGACCGGTCTTCTGGGGCAACAATCCCCCTGAAGGTTTTCCTTTTCTCTTCTACAGGATGCCGGGTAAACCTGCGCCAGCAAAGACTACCTTTACATTTACTGTACTTTTCCCATGGAACGTAAAATCATCCACCTCAACATTGCCGATTTCAGCGTCGCCGTTGAACGGTTGCTTGACAGCGACCTGCGAACCCGACCACTGATCATTGCGCCGCAGGCTGCCAGGGCCACGGTCTACGATATGAGCGAGGAGGCGTACCGGGACGGGGTACGCAAAAACATGCTGTTGACCCAGGCCCGGAAACGATGCCGACGCGCCGTTATCCTGCCACCGAAACCCGAACGATACGAGAAGGCCATCCGCTGTTGCATCGACCATGTTCTACCCTTTACCCCTCAAGTAGAGCGAGCAGCAGGATCGGGACACCTTTATCTTGATGTCACCGGAACCCACAGGCTGTTTGGCCCGGCGCCGGACATCGGTTGGCGTATTCGCAAAATACTGCGTCGGGAGTTGGGGTTTGATCCCATCTGGTCGGTTGCCCCCAATAAACTGGTGGCCAAGGTGGCAAGCCGGGTTGTCAAGCCTGTGGGCGAATACGTGGTGGCCGCAGGCGAAGAGCGTGACTTCCTCGCCCCCCTGCCGCTCGCCCTGCTGCCGACCATCAACCACAAGGCGTATACCCGTCTGCGTGAAGTCGGCATTCACTCCATCGGTCAGGCAACCTGTTTGTCCTTACAGGATCTGTGTCTGCTCTGCGGCCAGCGGACCGAATTGCTCTACCAGGCCCTGCACGGCATTGACCGAACACCGGTTCGGTCACCGGCAAACGGGCAACATGCAGCTTGGTCGAGTACGTCTTTTTCCTTTCAGCGCCATTTTTCGCCGGACTGCAACCAGGAAGCAATCATTCGCTCTGCGGTGCTTGACCTGGCCAGGCAGGCTGGGCGTCGTCTGCGCAAACAGCAACTGGGCTGCCGTCGTCTCACGGTTACCCTGATCTACAGCGATGGGGTGAGCTGTAGCCGTCCAGCTTCAGGAAAAAGAAAAAA
>CALZIH010000063.1 GCA_945787305.1 uncultured Desulfobulbaceae bacterium
GAACGAAAGGAAGAGATCCCGCTGCTGGCTGACTATTTTATTAAAAAATACTGGCGCAACGGGGTACAGAGTGCCTTGAAAAATTAGGACCTTCGTTCGAGATCAGGTAAGCGAAAACTCCGGGAGATCAGGCAAAATCAAGGTACCTTACTGTTAACAGACTGATCCAGAAAAACCAGGCGGTAGAAATACTTACTGCTTACATGAAACGTTCCCTGGACAGGAGAAATAAAAAGGGGGAACCGAGCGTCGTCGATTCCCCCTTGTTTATACCGGGCAACAGCTGAACTATGGATACTTATCCACAGGCAGCCTTTTCAAGAGGAGCTGCCTTTCGCAGATATCGATTCAACCATATAATTGTTGCCCTTGCAGGACCGCAGCCACACGCTTTTTTCTGGCAGTGTTCAGCCAGAAGAACTGTGTTTTTTTTTTTGCGTTCCAGTGTGTACTTTTTCTTTTTCCGCTTCTTTTGCCGCCTTTATTGCAACAGCATCTCCAGCCTTATGCGGTACGCGGGGTGTAGCACGATCAACAAGCCCTCCGCAGTTTTCATGTATGTCGGCCGGGCATCCTTTGATTTCCCAACAGGGCGCGAATTCAAGAAGTTTTTTCAAGCCGGGAATGCTAATCCCTTCTTCATGAATCAACGTTCTCAGACAGGTAATCCATTGGATGTCATCTGCGGAAAACATGCGCCGGGACCCGATATGGGTCGGCTGTATCAAGCCTTCGGTCTCATAAATCCTCAATGTTCGAGGATGAACGTTGAGCATCCTGGCCGCGACACCAATCGGATAGATAGGCGCACTCGGACTTATCGGTTGTATTTCAGACCTCTTTCTGGCCATACTGTTCTCCTCGTTGATGGTTTCGGCAAAGGAATTCCCCTGCCGAAAAACGGCTCTTAGTGATCTTCGGACAGGTGACCGCGGAACATCCGCTCACCCAGCATAAAGAGAGCTCCGGCGAAGGTAAAACCTGCCAAAGTAATCATATATTCACTTAACTTTGGAACATAGGACAACAGGTGCGGCATATCGAAGATGTTCAACTCATGCAATCCCGGTACGATCTGGCCTACAACAACCAAATCATAGCGCATCATGAAGATACCGGCGATACTGATAGCGGAACCAAGAGCCATGGCTCCGATATTTTTAGCCCGGACAGCGAGAATGATGACAAAGGGGATGACAAGCCCCATGGCAATTTCACCAATCCAGAAATTGCTGGCCCATGGACCATTAATCAAAGCCATCATGGCCTCATATTTTCCAGCAGGTTGCCCTGATATACCGGTGATCATCTTCCAGGTAGTGAAAAACATGATGACGACATACAGTAACGCTCCAAGCTTAGCCACGGATTGCAGGGAATGAACCAGTTCGTCGCTCATTTTCCATCCGTTGATTTTGTAAGCTACCCAGTGAAAGAAGATGACAGCTGCGCAACCGGACATCATGGCGGAGGTGATGAAGTAAATGGGCATATAGGGACCGTGCCAGAATTCACGTCCACTCAGCAGGCCAAAAACCGCACCGAGGTTGGAGTGAGCGGCGACACCGGCAACCACACCCAAGAGGCCAAGTATACCGGCTGTTTTATGATTACCCATCTGCAGCAGGGCAAACTCGATCAACATGAAAAACAGATAGGCTCCGTACAGGGTGCCCATCCACCAGATATTCGAGGAAATATTCGGTGAAATGACATTATAGATAGCCATTCGCCATGGATTCTCAATCTCAAAGGCGATAACGACAAAACCGGCAACGATGGTTGCAATGGCAAGAAAAACTGATCGCTTGGCAATAGGCTTAAAGGCCTCAAAACCAAATACATGACCGATCGAAGAAACGAGACAAAGACCGGTTGAGGTAACAACAAAAAAGACATACGCGGCAAGCATCAAACCCCAGGGTACTTCACGAGTGACCCCATAAGCATGCTCGTGACCTACAATCATGGCGTGTACACCAAAAGCCACACCAACCAGGGTCAACAGGCCAAACAATCCAATTACTGCATTATAGGCACCTGACCTGGTACCTTCAAGTCCTCCCTCCTGGGGTAGAACCTTTGCCATAATATTTTCCATGATACTACTCCTCCATACATTAACAATGGTTTAGACTCAGGCAGAAATATCCCTGCCAATTACCAATCAAAAACTGGCTAGGAAAAATCGCTTTCTTCCCTTACGGTCTGCAAAACCGGTTTGATCTTAACGTCAAACAAGGTATGGAGCGTAGCACCACCCAGCCAAAAAATGAGAAAAAATAATCCTTCCATGTGCTTCTCCTTATCTCCTCAACAGGAGATGATTCCAAAACTTGACGACCGATATCTCATTGGCGGATGAAAAGTCAGTCGCTTACTCAATGCCGTCCAGTCACCTCCTTTTTCCTGTAGCGATTTACGCTTCTCAAATTCAAATTCATCTTTACGTTGTATCTTTTATAAAATGGTACACCTCCTTTGTCAAGAAGAGAAACATAGTTTTTTAAGAAAAAGTGTAAATGCTGGGCTCAATTTGATTCCGCTTAACAATTTCAACATAATCGGAAATAGCAATTTCCCATCATGTGGATTATTGCTTAAGCCTCGCTAGATGGCGCAAAGAGCCAAGAAAGTAAAGTTGGAACATGACACAGGCGATGACCCGTAGTCACTGAATGGCGATTCACTTATTACATGTTGGCGCAAAAAAAGCCAAATAAAAATTCATCATGGCTCGATTCGCGCCATACATGTTAAGTTTCACCAGGCGACACCCAACAGTAACAACACGAAAGACACCAAATTAACAAAATTATAACAATAACTTAAAATAATTTTGCAAACAAAATATAAAACCTATCAACTGTGCGGCACAACTTGTGCAAGTAAATATGTTGCTACTCAAAATCATACCAAAGAATGAGATAGCTTCTCTACAACCTCAAGGGTGGCGGCCCTTGAGGTTCATTTATTTCACCCCATTGCCCAACTTGTTTTCTTCAATCCCATAGCCATTTATCTGCACAGGCTTTCTTTTTTTATTAATTTGTGGTAGCTCCCCTAGAAGAATTTTTTCTCAGATGAGTACCCTGCTCATTGCATGAAAAAATCCTACCGACCGAAACAACATGATATAAACAGGACATTTATCGGAGCATCACATTGAAATATTTCTATAAAAACCTCTCTATTTGGCTGGTAGTTGCCCTGGTAGCCTTCCTCCTGTTCAGCCTCCTCAAGGGGCCGACAGAGGTATACCACTCCATCCCTTACGATGAGTTTTTGGAAAAGGTAGACAACGATGTACTCTCCTCAGTGATAATAAATAACAACACCATTTCTTGGACCACCGCCGACAAAACAGCCTATCGCACGATTATTCCCGAAAAAAGTCCAGCCCTTGACCATCTGCTTAATAAAAAAGTTAAAATACTGGTCAAAGAAGACATGAAACCGCACTGGTTCCTTACAACCTTTCTTTCCTGGGTCCCCTTTATCCTGCTCTTCGGTGTATGGTTCTTTTTCATGCGTGGCGGCGGACAGCCCGGAGGCGGTGGCAAAGCCATGGCTTTTGGCAAGAGTCGCGCTCAACTTGTTGACCCGGAGCAATCCAAAATACGGCTTGCTGATGTTGCCGGAGTGGACGAGGCAAAAGAGGAAGTATCTGAAATAGTAGACTTTCTGAAACAACCCGATAAATTTACCGATGCAGGAGCCCGCATTCCCACTGGGGTTCTTCTCTATGGCGAACCAGGTACAGGGAAGACCTTGCTTGCCAAAGCCATTGCCGGTGAAGCAGGGGTCCCCTTTTACTCTATAAGCGGTTCTAACTTTGTTGAAATGTATGTCGGAATAGGGGCCTCACGGGTACGAGACCTCTTCAAAGAAGGGAAGCAAAACGCGCCCTGCATTATTTTTATTGATGAAATCGATGCAGTCGGTCGACATCGCAGTTCCGGGGGGGCCGGTGGCAACGATGAGCGCGAACAAACCTTAAACCAGTTGCTGGTCGAGATGGACGGTTTTGAAGCAAATGACCACGTTATTATCGTTGCCGCCACAAACCGCCAGGACATCCTTGACCCAGCTCTTCTCAGACCCGGGCGCTTTGACCGACAGGTCATGGTTCCCCTTCCTGATGTTGGAGGCCGCCGAAAAATCCTGCAGGTTCACTCCCGTAAGATTCAAGTCGGTGAAGATGTGGACTGGAAGGTCATGGCCAAGGGGACACCTGGTTTTTCAGGCGCTCAACTGGCCAACATGGTCAACGAAGCAGCCCTGCTGATGACCCGGGCAGGTAAAGAGTTTGTTACCATGGAAATATTGGAAGAGGCCAAGGATAAGGTCATGATGGGTGCTGAGCGAAAAAGCATGATCATAACCGAGCATGAGAAAAAGGTTACGGCCTACCATGAGGCAGGCCATGCGCTTGTGGCCTGGATGCTGCCCGGCAGTGATCCCGTACATAAAGTGACGATCATTCCCAGAGGACGAGCACTCGGCCTGACCATGCAACTTCCCCAGGAAGAACGAAACTCCCATGACCGAACCTACCTGTTTATCAACCTTTGTACGCTTCTTGGTGGCCGCATCGCCGAAGAAATCGTTTTTAACGAAATGACCACTGGTGCTGGTAATGATATTGAGCGGGTCTCCGATATCGCCAGAAAAATGGTTTGTGAGTGGGGAATGAGTGATGCTGTAGGCCCCATGACCTTCAAGCCGTCCGATCCGCTCAACGGAATCCCCGGCCAGATTATGAGCGAAGAAACCGCCTTGCTCATTGATAATGAGGTCAAGCAGCTGGTTCAAAAAGCTTATGACACCGCAAAAGATATCTTAACGACCAACAGGGAGATCCTGGAAGCGGTCACCCAGTCCCTTCTTGACAAAGAGACCATCAATCATGATGAAATCCAACAGATTGTACAACTACATACAACTTAAGACAGGTCAGGTTCCGCTTGTACAACTCGTCTTTGTTCTGTGCTTATTGCATGCACCCTCTACAGTAGGTGCGACCAATCCCCACCTGAGCATCACCGGTCCTATTGCAACGCCGACAGAAGCCAATGCAACATGCATCGGCTGTCATGAGGTGCAGGCGAAAGATCTCCGCAACAGTGTCCATTGGAAATGGGAACGGCAAGGGGTCGAAAACGATAAGACCGGCAACATAAAAAAAGCGCTGAACCTTTCACGATTCGGAATTGCGGCAGCCGTCAATCCTGAAACCTGTCGCCGATGTCATATCAGTGTTCAATCTGAGGACATGCTTCTGCAGCCTTCCGAAACGCCGACCATCAACTGTCTGATTTGCCACGACACCACCGGCACATATCGACTTAATAACGACCCATCCGAGCTGGAACATATAATCCGCACCGTTGGCAGACCTTCTCAACAAAACTGTATATCATGCCACCAGCGCCAATGCGGTCTGGCTCCTGACCAGGTTCTTCCCACGACCAGAGACATCCACCTGGATAAATACGGTTTCAGCTGTCAACGCTGCCACCCATCAAGCGGACATCATGATTTCAAGCGAAAGATTACAAATGATGCGAATCGGTCAGGTGGACAAGGGTGTACTACATGTCATTCTCTTTCTCCCCATGCTCTTTCCCGGTTGAACCAACATGCAACACTGATTGCCTGTCAGAGCTGCCATATTCCAGCATACGGGACAAATGCACCCGCTGTCGTCAACTGGAACTGGCTTCTGGAAAGCTCTACCCCCGCCACTTATCAACAAGATCATTTACTTTTTTCGGCGCAAGGTTTTGTTCTGGGAAAAAATATTTCCCCGCAATACTTTTGGGACAACGGTTCAAATATAGTTTACACAAGAGGAACCAAAATAGAGCCGGAACAGACGACAACCCTGCAAAGACCGGGACTGCGGTCACCTTCATCAAAAATTATGCCTTTTTCGGCACAATACGGTACCCAGCTCTATGACGCTAAATATCGATATCTAATATCGCCCAAACTAGTGCAAGAAAAAGCGCCCTTATTTGCTGGTACGGATTGGAACGACGTTAGCAGTCAAGGCATGAAAAAAATTCGTTTGCCATACAGCGGACAATACGGCTTCACCACAACCGTTTCCTTTTACAGGCTGAACCACGGAGTTGTTGCCGCCGAAAAGGCCCTTGACTGCATGGATTGTCATGGCACCGTCTCGAGGTTCGACTGGCAGCAACTTGGGTACGAGCAGGATCCCTGGCTGAGCGAATCTGCCCATTTTGGCACGCCAAAACCACAGCGGGAGCTACCGACCATAGGATTACCGCCGATACGAGAATCTGTACTGCCGTCGATCCCCGGCACCTGAGCCTTTTTCAAAACGCTTCCATTCCCAGGGTGCAATCGGTTTTTTATCTTTCCATAGGCCCCGGCGATGCTTTCTCGCCCGCTCCTCATCCTTTTGCATATCCTTGCACAAGGGTTGCGATTTGCAATACTTTGGATATACCCAGGCCAACCCATCACGAACCAATTCCCTGTTCACAAGGCGTCCCCTGCTCTTGACCAAGGCAACTATTCTCCCGTAGCGGTCCACATCCATAGGTTCGATGGTCACGGTTTTTTTCCAGGTTCTACTTTTGGTAAACCTTTTTGCCCTACCTCCATAAGGCTGTTTATACTCAGGGGTGTCAACTCCATAGAGCCGAACCTCGTATATTTTCGTACCCCGCTTTACTCGAAGCGAATCGCCATCAAGTACTTTGACAACATACCCGTGCCAAGCAAGGGCAGGGTGACTGCTACACAGAAAGAATAAACATGCAATTACTAAAATTTTTCTTTTGATCATCATGGGTTCCACGTTTACCGTATCGACAACTCCAGGAAAACCGCACCAGTGGCCTATTTATTTGTCAAGAAAATGACACTTAAGAGGAAAGCCTCTTGTTTTCCTTTCCACTTTTATGATAAGCTCTTTTTATATTAAGAAAAAGTAAGGAATACAAATCAGAAGACAGTAACTGGTCACCAGTGAACGCCCATGAAACAAGCCGACCTCCTGCATAAGGAACTCAATGAGCATGAGGAAAAAACACGTGACTACATCCTCAGGCTCCCCCTGTTTGACGCGTTTAAAAGCGAAGACCTTGATGTCCTTGCCCGCCACATGAACTATACCGAGATCATGCGAGGTGAATACCTGTTCACCGAAGGAGAAAAGGGAGATTTCATGTGCTTTGTCGTGCAAGGGCTTCTCGAGGTTCTAAAAAAGTCAATGCAGGGAGACTACCGGACACTTGCTCGACTTGGCAAAGGAAACACTATAGGTGAGATGTCCATTGTCGACAAGTCGCCTCGCTCTGCCTCCGTCATTGCCAGGCAACCGACCGTTGTCATTATATTGACAAAAAAAGGATTTGATATCCTCACGAATCGTTACCCTGTTCTGGGCGTTACCCTTCTTAAAAAAATCATGCGCTTACTCAGCTTGAACATGCGTCGGACCTCAAGCAAACTTGCCGACACAATGACTTTATAGCCCGATGACGAGTAAATCCTCATTTCATGGCATTATCGGTCGCTGTTCTGCCATGCAGCGTCTTTTCGAGCTCATCGCCAAACTGGCGGAAGACGACCTCAGTACCGTCCTTATACAGGGGGAATCGGGAACGGGCAAAGAACTTGTTGCCAAAGCCATCCATCGCTACAGTCCTCGAAGCAGCAGTAACTTTGTCCCCATCAACTGTGCAGCTATCCCCGAAGACCTACTTGAAAGCGAGTTGTTCGGCTATACAAAAGGTGCCTTTACCGGAGCCGCAAATGCCAAAAAAGGTCGCATCGAATACGCTGACGGCGGCTCGTTGTTTCTCGATGAAATCGGTGACATGAAACCCATTCTGCAGGCGAAACTATTGCGTGTCCTGCAGGAACGTGAATTTGAACCGGTCGGTGGCCTGAAGGCTATCCCTGTTGATGTTCGGGTTTTTGCCGCGACCCACTGCAACCTTGAAACAATGGTGGAAGAGGGTAAATTCAGGGAAGATCTTTATTACAGGCTCAGCGTTATCCCTGTAAGCATCCCTCCACTTCGCCAACGCAGCGATGACATTCCCTTGCTCATTGAACACTTCAGCAAAGAGACAAGCAAGCAACGCAAAAAAACGTTCGCCGGCTTTGATATGACGGCCATGCAGGCTCTCCGCGATTACCCCTGGAAAGGAAACGTCCGTGAACTGGAAAACCTTATCCAGCACATGACAATTCTCCATGGCAGCAAAGAGGTTAGCTATGCAGACCTCCCGGAAAAATATCGCAATGAATCCAGGCCGACGACGCCTCTTGAGCACGCTGATGAAAAACCATCAGACAACGTGTCGGTACCGGAACAACTCATGCTTTTTTCCAACGTCGCAGCAACACCTAATGAAATATGGGACGACGACGGCATTGACTTTAAAGAGCTTGTCAACAAGTTTGAGACCCAACTCATTGTTCAGGCCTTAAAGGTAACAGAGGGAAATAAAAAAGAGGCGGCCAGACTCTTGAATTTGAAACGAACGACCCTGCTTGAAAAAATAAAGAAAAAAGAATTGCAGTGGGATGATCTGTAAATAGAGCAACTCGATATCCTTGCCAGCTACTCCTTAAAATCTTTACACCTTTCCAACCGCTCAGGCGGCCTTTCTCTCCAGATTGGCATCTAGCTTCTCCTGAACATCTTCACTCGAGGCCGGCGTTATCAGGATATCAACAGCACCATATTTAACGGCTTTCAACACGGTAGTCTTAGTCCAGGCTGGACTTGCGGCAACAAGGGGAACCTGTACACCTCCGCTGATCAGCTTGATTGCCATACCGAAACCCTGTTCGTTGACCTCCTTCATGACGAGAAAAACCAAGCTTATGGAAGGAGAAAGATACCCACCCACCGGGTCGCGGTAGTGTAGAATACGGGGTGAATACCCGTTCTCGGTCAGGATACCGGCAATGGATTGTGCCTCGACATCATCATCGGTAAAGAGGAGAACATTGGCCGCTTCGCTTGCCGATTGCGATTCTCCTTCTCCGCCGACTCCAGCCTCTGCTGCACCTTGCCCCTGCACCTCCTGCTGCCTGCTTGATTCCGTACCGGTTTCATCTCCGGATTCTTCCGCCTGTTGCCGGACAGCACCCGATTCTTCAGCGGCCTGCTCTTCAACGTCCATTGACTGATGGAGGGTTTCAAGCTCGAAAAGGGAGGCTGGAAAGACAGCCTGAAGTCGGCCAAGTTGCTTGTCATTAAAGGTCAACTCACCGGAATGTAGATAGTAGATCTGGTTGGGGAGAACTTCGTCGGAATCTGGATCAACTTTGGCCGGGATAACGACCTCCAGGTCGGTTTTTACAAAACCAAACTTCTTGCGATACTGTTCTTCAAAAATAGCAGTATAGACCCCTGCTATAATATTGGCCACTTCACCGTAAGCATCTTCAGCATCTTCTCCGAACTCGTCATTACAAATGACCTCTTCAAGTTCGGCATCCGGGAGCATAATCAAAGTACCGCCCAGATAAATAGCATCTTTCAGGCTTACCAAAAAATATGCTTCGCCCTCACCCTGTCCCCGGACGTCCAGCCTGGCCAAGACCTGTTTTGCGCTGGTTTGATCGAGTAATTCTTCCTTAGTGAAGACCCCGTCTGTTTCAGGCGCAATTTTGAGGGTACCGCCAAGTAGCGCTCCAACCTCCTCACCGGTCCTGGCAAGACAGTTATTGAGCAGTTGTTCAATCTGTGCTTTGCGCTTCTTGAGATCTTGTGGAGATTTCTTTGTTGCGGCCGCGGGGGAAACATGCTCGCTGTCTCTTTCTTCTTTTTCCAGGGGCTCAGCCCTTTCCTCTGCTGCAACAGATTGTCGCTCAATGGTTTCTTGCTGCTGGTCACCTTCCGGGGGACCGTTCGTTGAGCTGTCCGTTGGGGACGACACATCGTCACTGTTTTTCCCACTGTCTTTCTCAGGCTCCGGGACCGCCTCTTCATCTATCAAGCCAAAGCTGGCTGCCGGCAGCAAAAGCTGCAAAAGGCCCATTTCAGTACCTTCCAGGGCCATAGCTGAAGACATCAGGTAATACGACCCAGCAGCAACCGGCTGGTCAGACTCCATGTCGACATCACGGGGAAGTATTACCTCCTGCTCTGTCCGTACCAGCCTGAATGATTTTGGGAACTGCTCTTCAAATGTTGAGGTCAGTGAGCCACAGATTATATTGGCTATCTCACCGTAAGAATCCTCTAGCTCCTCGGTATACTCTTCTTCTTCAATGACACTTTCCAATTCCGACTCCGGCAGCATGATCAACGTGCCGCCGATACGAATAGCATCTTTGACGGAAACAATCAGGCATCCCTGACCTTCGAGTTCTCCATCTAGGTTGACATGGGCGCATACGGATTTTCCCGCAGGCTCGGAAAAAAAATCCTCCTTGGTGAGAACTTTCGTCTGTGGCGAAGCAAACGTCATGGTCTTACCGAGAAGGGCAGAAATTTCCTCCTGCATCTTTTCCTGGCAGGCTGCCATTATTTTATCAAGACGTTGCTGCTTTTTACTCATAGGTCTTAACGAAAAGTGGACGGATCGGTTTCATCCTGAAAGTGTTTAAAAGTAACCCTGTGACTCTTTGAACAGGAGCTACCTGTTTATCGATAAAATTGGATAAAAACTTTAGGTAATTCGAAAAATACAAAGAGGTGGTAGGGCAATGGCATCTACAGAAATCAGCGCGCTCTCGTGACGAAAAATGGTTTTGATAACACCACCTGATCATCTGTTTCAAGAATTCAAGTAACCAAT
>CALZIH010000064.1 GCA_945787305.1 uncultured Desulfobulbaceae bacterium
GCGCAGCGCCAAGCTTTCTTGCTTCCTTTACAAGTTCGCTGAACATTTCCAGAGGAACATGGGTCAATTCAATACCGGCTATAAGGCGCGTACTTGAGACCGGATTTAAGTCTTGAGCGGCTTGAACAATTCGAGGAATGACAAAATCGAGGTTCGAAGAGTCGGCATGGTCGGTAATGGCGATTGCCTCGTAACCAAGAACCTCAACTCTGCGCAGATGTTCGGCAGGGACCAGGGCTCCGTCGCTAAAAAACGAGTGTGTATGCAGGTCTATTATATTTTCCATTTTTTAATACGTTATGGTTTAAAGTTCACATTACAGGTTAGATTTTTTCAGCAAGCTCTCCCTGTAATGAATGCATGCCGGCCCGGGTGATTTTAACCGCAACTGTTTCGCCGGGATGATGGTTGATTTGACAGGGGAAATGGACAATGTGGTTGGTGCCGGTACGACCCTTGAGCTTTTCGTTATCTCTGGATTCAACCATCACCGTTTGTACTGTATCGACATATTTTTTATTTTGCTCCAAACTGATCTGGTCCTGACGGGATTGAAACTGTTGTAATCGTTCTTTTTTGATCTGTTCCGGCACTTTATCTGTGAAATCAGCGGAGCGGGTATTGGGCCGATCTGAATATTTAAAGGAAAACGAGCCATGAAACCTGACGGTTTCAAGAAGATCCATGGTCTGGGCAAAATCCTCGTCGCTTTCACCGGGAAAACCGACAATGATGTCGGTGGCCAGGGCAATATCAGGGCGAACCCGGCGAAGGCCCTCAATTTTTTCAAGGTATTGCTCTCGGGTATACTTACGATTCATCCGCTGGAGAATGTGATTTGATCCGGACTGTACCGGCAAGTGAAAATGGGGACAAAGGATGTCGATTTCAGCAAAACAACGGATAAGCTCTTCCGAAAGGTCCTTGGGGTTGGAAGTGGTAAAGCGTAACCGCTCAAGGCCTGGCACTTTGGCAACTTTGTGAAGAAGACCGGCAAAGGTTACAGGGCTATCGGCAACCGCATTGGTTTGCCCATACGAATTGACGTTCTGTCCAAGCAATGTCACCTCCTTAACGCCTTGCTCGACCAGAAGTTGAACCTCCTCAAGGATATCCGCGACCGAACGGCTGACCTCCCGTCCCCGGGTTGAAGGGACTACGCAGTAGCTGCAGTAATTGTTGCACCCCTGCATGATGGTGACGAATTTTCTGAATTCACCGGAAGCAGGGGAGGGCGGATTGCCTTTCAACAGCTTTTGAAAGGCGGGAATAACAAAGGAGCCAGCCAGATCAGTGGCAATTTCGCGGACGGTGACGTTACCTGCAAGCCGATCCAGCATTTCGGGTATCCGGTAAATTTGCTGCGTACCGATAACCAGATCGACAAAAGGAGCGCGTTTAACTATGTTCTCGCTTTCCTGTTGCGCCACGCAACCGAGAACCCCTATCTTGAGCTGCTTATTCTTTTTTTTCAATGGCGCCAACTGTCCAAGCAGGCTGTATACTTTTTGTTCTGCCTTATCACGTATACTACAGGTGTTAATGAGAATAAGATCGGCAGACTCGGGTTCAGTCACCAGAACGTAGCTGGACTGTGCAAGCAGTTGTTCGATGATCTCAGAATCACGTTCGTTCATCTGGCAGCCAAAGGTTTTTATGTAAAGATGTTTTGCCATGTAAAAGGTAGAAAGAGAAAATTATTGAGGACTACAAGTACAACTTCAAGGCCTTGATCCATTGGAAACATAGGGGGTCAGCTCACTACTTATGGCGGATAAAAGAGAAAATACATCTTCACTACTGGACGAATGGAAACTGACCCGAACAATACCTTTGCCGCGATCAATGGTAGTGAGCACGCCTAAGCCGTCATAGCCTTCAAGGATAAACTTAAACCAACCTATCTTTGCTGGTGCAATGCGAAGGAATATTTTATGCATGAGAGCAACGCGTTATATATTTCTTCTCCAAGTTGTCCCGGGATTATACGCTAAGACTTGAGTCAATATTTCCGACAAGATCCTGATGCCGATCAAGGACACCGGCAACCACTTCCCGTAGATATTCACTGGTCTGTTGCGACGCTCGACCTGTAAACTCCTGAAAATTTTCAATTAAAGCGCTTAACTCTTCAATTGCAAAAGGTATACGACTATCGGCAGCAAGTCGATCCAGCAGGTCGTTCTCCTTGCCTTGTTCTTTTACTGCCATGCCCGCAGCCACTGAATGCTCTCTGATTACCTCATGTATTTCCTGTCGGCTTTCTCCTCGTTCGACACAGGCCATGAGGATCTTCTCGGTAGACATGAATGGAAGCTCTGCCTTCAGGTATCTTTCTACTTGTTTTGGATAAACAACCATATCACTGGTTATGTTAACGTAAAGCTTGAGGATTGCATCAGTAAGGAGGAAGGCTTGGGCGATATCCATACGCCTGATCGCCGAGTCGTCAAGGGTACGCTCAAACCACTGGTTGCCAGCGGTGGCAGCGAAGTTTGCTGGCAGCCCCATGAGTTTACGGGCAAGTCCTGTCATCCGTTCGGATCGCATTGGGTTTCGCTTATAAGCCATTGCAGAACTGCCGACCTGTTTCTTTGCAAAAGGCTCTTCCTGTACTTTGAGGTTGGAAAGCAAGCGCATGTCAACGGAGAACTTATGGGCCGACATGCCGACACCGGCAAGGGTTTCGGCTGTCTTCATGTCCAGCTTGCGAGGGTAGGTTTGACCGGTAACCGGGAAAACATCGTTAAACCCAATCTTCTCAGAAACAAGTTTATCCAGCGCACGAACTTTCTCGTGATCTCCTTCAAAAAGTTCAAGAAACGTTGCCTGGGTGCCGACAGTTCCTTTTGCGCCCCTGGCGACAATTTCCTTTTCAAGGTGCTCGATGTACTCAAGGTCCATAAGAAGGTCTTGAATATACAGGGTGTTGCGCTTACCAACGGTGGTCGGCTGAGCTGGCTGATAATGGGTAAAGCCAAGCGTAGCCATATCCTTATATTTTTCGCAAAAGCCAGCAAGGTTGGCAATCGTGTTGACAATGCCTTTTTTAACCAGATGTAATGCCTTTTTCTGAATAAGCAGATCCGTGTTGCAGACGACAAATTGCGAGGTAGCGCCAAGGTGTATGATGGCTTCGGCTTTCGGGCACTGCTGACCGTATGCAAAGACGTGAGCCATGACGTCGTGGCGAATTTCCTTTTCTTTTGCAGCGGCAACGTCAAAATCGATATCATCGACGTGGGCTTTAAGCTCGTCGACCATTTCTCGGCTGACAAGGGAGAGGCCGAGCTCATACTGGGCCTCAGCTAAAGCGACCCAGCACTTTCGCCAATGGGTAAACTTGAAGCGTTCGGAAAAAAGATGCTGCATCTCCGGACTTGTATAGCGTGAAACGAGTGGCTCCTGGTAAATCTCTCTGTTCATGAACGACCTCAAACTTTACGTGTAATGTTAACTAGTGAATCTATCATACTGTTATTTCAGGACTATACATAGCCTAGTATAAACAGGCAAACTAACGGAAACGAGAAACCGGATATTTAAACCCAGGATTGCCCAAAAGTCCACCTATAGTTTGGGTGGAGGCATGGACTTGACGGGAAAATACACAATGTCGCATAATATATATTATGTCTAATTATTTATCCTTTAACAATATCAACAGGTTTCGTCGATGGCAACGGCCATGAGCTCAACTCTCTTCTCACCCCTGAACACCGAATGTTTAAACGTGAAGGCCATATCAATATTTCTATCCGCAACCCGTAGAGACTCCTTCATATAAAAACCGATGCCACGATATGTTGTATCGTTTAAACGCAAAGAAAATTTTAAATGCTCATCCTTTATCAGTGACACGTTGGAGAGCTTTCTGTTTTTGATCAAAAAGACCGGCTCCGGGTTGTCTTCACCAAAGGGCTCTAATTGGCGCAGAAATGAAATCATCTCGTGATGAACATCAACGTCATTCCCAATATGATAGTCCACCATGACTTCTCTACAGATTTGCTCCGAGTCCACAAACTGATCGCTGACGCGTTCTCGAAATTCATTTTTAAAGTCGCTTAAGTTGTCCTGCTTCATGGAGAGACCTATGGCTTTAGGGTGTCCGCCAAATCGATCAAGGTGATGCTCGCAGGCAGTTAATGCATTGAAAATATTTATTTTACCAACAGTTCTACCAGAACCCTTGATGTGCCCTTTTTTCATTGAATCATCTGTAAGCGCTATTGCCGGAAGAAAATACCTATCACAGAGCCTGGAAGCAACGATCCCGATAACGCCAGGGTGCCACCCTTTCTTATAGACAACCAAGGCTGGAACGTTATTCTCGACCTGTTCTTCACACTGAACAATTGCATCATCTAGTATTTCAGTCTCAATGCTTCGCCTTTTCTTGTTTTGCTGTTCCAGTTGTCGAGCGAGGCCGATTGCATCTTTCACCCCACTACTCATCAATAACTCTGCGGCAACCACGGGAGAGCCCATTCGGCCGGCGGCATTAATTCGTGGGGCAAGGCGAAACGAGATGTCTTCTGCCGTTATATCGCCCTCTCTCAATCCAATCTGTTCGCAAAGTGCCCAAACCCCTGGTCTTTTTCGTGCGGTTAACACTTCTACCCCTGCTCGGACAAGCACCCTGTTAACCCCTGAAAGCGACATCACGTCAGCCACCGTTCCCAAGGCAACCAGGTCTAAATAGTTCTTGAGGTTTGGCGCGGTATCCCTTTGCCAGAACCCCTTCTCAATCAGTTTTGATCGCAGGGCGATTATGAGAAAAAACGCCACTCCAGCACCGGATAGATCCTTGCAAGGGAAAGCGCAATCCTGCTGTTTCGGGTTAATAACAGCGTCCGCTTTTGGAAGATCTTGCAATGGCTCATGATGGTCCGTAATCAACACATGAAATCCGGCCGCCCTGGCCTCTTCAACTTCCTGAAAAGCAGAGATGCCGTTGTCGACCGTGATCAGGAGTGCCGGGCCGTCTACCTGGTTTCGTAATTGTTGCAACGTTGCACTGTTCAACCCATATCCTTCTGTGAGCCGATTGGGTATATGCCAATGCACATCAAGATGAAGTAACGATAAGAACTCAACAAGGAGAGATGTTGCACAAATGCCGTCGACATCGTAATCACCATATACAACAACGGGCCACCCCTCTTCCATCGCCTGGACAACAAGGTCGACGCCCTTACCAGTGTCTTTAAGGAGAAGCGGTGATGGAATGTGGTTGAGCTTGGGGGCCAAAAAAACCTCCAGTTGTTCTGGCGTACGGACACCACGCTGGCAGAGCAAATGTGCGGCGACAAGAGGTATGCCCACTGTGTCGGCAAGTTTTCGACAGCATTCCTCAGAGATGGTTTGAGGGTATGGGCGTAAGCGAAACTTCACCCCGCCACCCCTTCCCTATTGCTCATAATAAACCTTGCGTAAAATGTTAATAGTGTAAACCTTGTCACTGTAGTTTCAGGTTTATCTTTATGTCTGAAATAATCTTTTCTGTCTGATATCTTTGGTACCAGTGCAATGTCTTGTGTCTTCGGAACCAGGTCATCTGTCGCTTTGCATACCTCCTGGTGTCCCGGACAAGGCTGTCGACCATCTCTGCTTGATCGCACTGCCCATCAAGCAGCTGATTTACATGACGGTACCCAATCGCCCCCATTGAGGGGAGTGACGGGGCGTAGCCCATTTTTCGGAGCCCCTTCGCTTCTTCAACTAACCCTTGCTCCAGCATCACGGACGAACGCTGCTCAATACGCTGGTGTAGCAACGTGCGCTCGCAGGTAAGCCCGATCTTGAAAATCCTGGTGAAACGCACCTGCGACTCCTTCTTATTCTGCTGCCTCAACTGATCGGACCAGGGTACTCCCGAAGAATGATAAATCTCAAGCCCGCGGATGATCCGGTGCTTGTCATTCCTGTGAATTCGTGCAGCAGATACGGGGTCAACACTGCATAGCTCCTTGTACAAGCTTGCAAGACCATGAGCAGTCAGCTGCCGCTGGAGTTCTTCTTTAACCTCATCCTTAACTTTAACTTCCTCAAACAACCCATTAATCAAGGATGAAAGATAGAGCCCGGTCCCTCCGGTGATTAATGGTATTTTTCCTTGGCTCGCTATGACTTGTATGGCCTGCAGGCAGTCGCTGACAAAGCGCGCGGCGTTATACTGTTCATCTGGCAGCACCACATCTATCAGGTGGTGACGGACCTGTTTCCGCTCCTCAACCGTAGGCTTGGCCGTACCGATATCCATGTGCCGATAGACCTGCATGGAGTCCATTGAGATGATTTCGCAGTCGAATTCACGGACAATATCAAAACTCAGCGCAGTCTTACCAATAGCCGTTGGCCCAACCAAGACCAACACCGGCGACTCTATCTGTAAGGGATTGCAATTCGTCATGGTTCCCTAAAGGTGACATAGGCACTAATCATTTGGCTTGTTTTTTTCCCAATCCCTGAAATTTTTTCCAGATCGGAAGGATTGCCCAACAGTCCGTTACGCTCGCGAAACTCGACAATTTGCTCGGCCAACCGAACACCGATTCCCGGCAGCAGACAAAGCTCTTGCACTGATGCACGGTTTATTGACATGGGCTGGTTCAAAAAAAATGCTTCCCTGGGTGATAAGTCCTCTTTTTCTGCAAGTGCAATCAAATTGGCAGTTGAGGAAACCCTGGCAGTATCCCCTGCCCTCACCTGCTGCCAAAGGGGAAGAAGAAAGTCGAAGAGAAGAAGCGAAAGGCCAAACGCAAAAAGGACAAGCAACCGCTTGTCCTTTTTGATTTCCAGTAGTCCGTTGGACATATGTTAGCTTGTTGTTGTTTTTTCGTCTTTCATTAATTTATAATTAATCGAATCCACAAGCGCCTGCCAACTCGCCTCGATGATGTTTTCCGAAACTCCTACTGTTCCCCATCGACACTCCTTGTCCTTACTTTCGACAAGAACGCGGACTTGGGCGCCGGTTCCATACTCACCAGAAAGTACTCGCACCTTGTAGTCAATCAACTCCATATCTTCCAGACTGGGGTAAAACCTGGTCAAGGCCTTACGCAAGGCTTTATCAAGAGCGTTAACCGGCCCTTCACCCATGGAGGCGGTGTGCACCTCGCTCCCGCCGACGTACAGGCGAATGGTCGCCTCGGTAATCGGCGGCTTGTCCATCCGGTACTTATGGTTCATGACCCGGAACCCTTCAATCTTAAAAAACTTTCGTTGCAAGCCAAGCGCTCTTCGCATAAGCAACTCAAAACTGGCTTCTGCGGCCTCGTATTGATAGCCTTTATTTTCAAGCTCTTTGAGTTCACTGATTATGGAAGACATCAGTGGATCTTTCGGATCAAGTTTCAAGCCATATTTTTTCGCTTTATGCAGCACATTCGAGCGACCGGCCTGATCGGATATCAAAACCCTTCGTATGTTGCCAACCTTTTCCGGCTCAATATGCTCATACGTCATCGGGTTCCTTTGCACCGCACTGACATGAATGCCTCCCTTATGGGCAAAGGCGGACTCGCCGACATAAGGTTGATACCGGTTATGGGGCAGATTGGCCAGCTCGTCAACCAGGCGGGAGGTTGAATACAGCTGGTCGATATTCTTGCCGACTTCACACTCCAGTCCCATCTTAAAAACAAGTGCCGGGATCACTGAGGTCAGGTTGCCGTTACCGCAGCGCTCACCATAACCATTGATGGTGCCCTGGACCTGGGTCGCCCCAAGAGATACGCCAATTAGCGCGTTGGCAACCGCTGTTTCCGAGTCGTTGTGGGGGTGGATGCCAAGTTTCACCTCACTGCCTATCTCCTCCAGGTACTGCTTGACCCGTTCAAAAATCGCCGGGATCTCGTGGGGCAACGTGCCGCCATTGGTATCGCAGAGAACCAGGGTCTCAGCCCCTCCTGATACGGCCTTGCCAATGGTGGCCAGACAGTAATCGCGATTGTTTTTAAACCCGTCAAAGAAATGCTCGGCATCATAAAGAAGATGCTGCACTTTCGGCCTGAGATAGGCGAGTGAATCCTCGATAATCTGCAGATTATCTTCGAGCTCGATGCGAAGAGCATCGTGCACGTGGATATCCCAACTCTTGCCAAAGATTGTTATTGCAGGGGTTTTAGCGGCAATCAACGCCTGCAGGTTCGCGTCCTTTTCAGGAGAATTTTGAAAGTGCCTGGTGGAGCCAAATGCAGTCAATTTTGCATGCTGGAGTTCCACATCCTGCATGGCCTTAAAATAATCAACAGCCATGGGGTTTGATCCGGGCCACCCCCCTTCGATAAAATCGATTCCCAGCTTGTCCAGTTGCTTGCTGACTCGAACTTTGTCATCAACGGAGAGATTGAAATTTTCGGCCTGAGTACCGTCCCTCAGTGTTGTATCATAGAGCTCTATGGATTGTGCCATGTTATAACTCTTCTTCTTCCGGCATGTTATCCTTTTCAAGTGCAAAGGCATCATGCAGGGCCCGTACGGCAAGTTCAGTATATTTTTCTGCAACAACACAGGACACCTTGATTTCCGATGTTGAAACCATTTCCATGTTAATCCCTTCTTTGGCGAGGATCTGAAACATTGTTGATGCGATACCTGAATGATTACGCATGCCAACCCCGACAATGGATATCTTGGCAATGTCCTCGTCTCCACTGACGGATTCGGCACCGATCTCCTTGGCCACGACGTTGAGTATTTCCATGGCCCGTGCGTAGTCACTGCGCGCTACGGTAAAGGTCATGTCCGTCAGGTGTCCATCACGGGTGTTCTGAATAATCATGTCAACAAGAATCCCGGCATCGGAAATCGGAAGGAATATTTTTGCAGCGACTCCAGGTTGATCCGGAACATGCTTGATGGTGATTCGTGCTTCATTTTTATTATATGTTACTCCGGAGACCAACATGGATTCCATTATCTTATCCTCCTCAACAACCCAGGTTCCTTCATTCTCTGAAAACGTTGAACGAACATGCAAAGGCACTTTATAGCGCTTGGCAAGACCGACTGATCTGATATCGAGCACCTTGGCACCCAGGCTTGCAAGTTCGAGCATTTCATCATAGCTGATGCGATCAATTTTCCGTGCCTTTGAACAGATGTTGGGGTCTGTGGTGTACACGCCCTCAACATCGGTAAAGATTTCACAGGCATCTGCATCTAACGCCGCAGCAAGAGCCACAGCGGTGGTGTCCGAGCCGCCACGCCCCAGAGTCGTAATGTCTCCGGCTTTCGTGACGCCTTGAAAACCGGCAATAGTTACAATCTTACCCTCATCCAGATGCTTCTTAATAAGCTCGGTATCAATGCTTTTAATCCGGGCCTTGGTGTGCATTTCATCGGTACGGATAGCAATCTGGTCACCGAGTAATGATACGGCATCGGCCCCACTCTCTTTGGCGGCCATGGCAAAGAGTGCAATGGTGACCTGTTCGCCGGTGGACAACAGCATGTCCATTTCCCTGCGATTAGGAATTTTTTGAATATCCTGGGCAAAACCGGTTAGGCGATCGGTTTCTCCCGACATGGCGGAAAGTACGATAACCATCTGGTTGCCTTGCTGCTGATAGCCCATAACCCGCTCGGCAACCGCTTTGATTTTTTCTGTGGAACCAACCGAAGTCCCACCAAATTTTTGCACAATAAGCGCCATTTTCTGTACCGAATGCTCCTCAAATCAAAAGAGTTTGTTTACTTTTCAACTCAATGAATCATCAAGATGTTTGAATTTCAACATGAATCATTGTATTAAAGCCGAATCTTTAATACTAAACAGAATTTGTAATATTGCAACTCAATTTAACCGCTAATAGGAAACCTTCCTTGAAAAAATCAACTGCTGCACCGGACAACACCTTGGCGCAGCACCTGCACATTGTACTGGTCGAACCTGAAATACCGCCGAATACGGGCTCTATTGCCCGGCTCTGCGGTGCGACGAATGTGGTGCTCGACCTGGTGCACCCTTTGGGTTTTGCTACCGATGATAAACACCTGAAAAGGGCCGGCCTCGACTATTGGCAATATGTCGATATTAACCATTGGCAGAGTCTTGACCAGTTCCTTGAGGCGCATGATGAACGCGACCTGTTTTTTTTTACCACCAAAACAACCCGTTCCTATACCAAAGCCACCTTTCAGCCAGGCAACCTCCTGATTTTCGGAAAAGAGACCAAAGGGCTGCCCGAAGAAATTCTTGCGCTGTACCAAGAGCGCTGTTATACCATTCCGATGCCAAATTCGAATATTCGCAGCCTCAACCTAGCCATGAGTACAGGAATTGTTCTGTATGAGGCATTGCGACAGATTGAACAAAACGGAACACCAGCAACAAGGAGATAACCATGCCGGAAAGAATTTATAATTTCAGCCCCGGGCCGGCCACCCTGCCCCATTCGGTCCTTAAAGAGGCTGCTCAGGATATTGTCAACTTTAACGACAAGGGAATCGGTCTTATTGAACTCAGTCACCGCAGCAAGGAGTTTATGGCTGTAGCGGAAGAAACAGAAACCTTGATTCGTGAATTGATGCAGGTTCCCGAGAACTACAAGGTGCTCTTTCTGCAGGGGGGAGCCTCTTCTCAATTTTTCATGATCCCCATGAATCTGCTCGGTGCCGGAAAGAAAGCAACCTACCTCAATACAGGGACCTGGGCTAAAAAGGCCATCAAAGAGGCAAAATTCTTTGGCGACATTGACGTAGCCTACTCAAG